>CAIJTV010000711.1:0-15094 GCA_903823635.1 uncultured Planctomycetaceae bacterium | reverse complement strand
TGGCTTGAGGAATTGATTGGACTGGCCGAAGCCGGCGGTGATGGGCTCGCACTGGCGAAGGAAATCTATGCATATGCGTTGGAGCACGTGGATGAACTCTGTGCGCCGTATGCCAGTGTGATTGATATCGATCGTGCTCAGTTGCCGAGTGCTGAAACGGTGAATGGCTGGTCAGGGCCGCAATTAGCAAGTGCCCTGCGACATATCCCGGGGCATCCTCAGTTCAATGCCCATGTGCGTCAGTTGTTGCACGTGTCGTTCAAGGTTGCGGCCAAAGCTGGTGGGCGATACACGGATCTTCTGAAGAAGAACGAAGAGATCGTGGGCAAGCAGGTGACGGAGAATATCTTTGATCGTCACATGAAGCCGCTGTTTATCGGTTAGTTCGTTTTTGGTGCTCACACTACTCTTGATGGTGACAATGCTGTGGAAAAGCGCTTACTTGGAAAGACCGGGCTTGAGTTGCCTGTGTTGAGTTTTGGAGCTTCCTCACTGGGGCAGGAGTTTCGCAGTGTCCAATTGGATGAAGCGCTCAATAGTGTCCGTGTCGCGCTGGACTGTGGGCTGAACTTCATTGACACGTCGCCGTTCTATGGTCGTGGCATGAGTGAGGTTCTGCTGGGCATTGCTCTTCGAGGTGTGCCGAGAGACAGTTACACGCTGTGCACAAAGTTGGGTCGGTATGATCTGGGGCATTTTGATTTCAGCGCGAGGCGAGTCGCGGAGAGCGTTGATGTCAGTCTCCACCGTTTAGGCACAGATCACCTCGATATCATTCTGTGCCATGACATTGAATTTGTCCCGATGCAGCAGATTGTCGATGAGACGATCCCTGCTCTGCGGAAGATTCAGCAGTCAGGGAAAGTTCGGTTCATCGGCTTCAGCGGATATCCTCAGAAGATCTTCCGGTTCATTTGTGACCAGATCGATGTGGACTGTGTATTGTCGTACAACCAGTACACGCTACAGAACACTCGATTTGTCGATGAGACGGTTCCGTATCTGAAAGCGAAAGGCGTGGGCATCATGAACGCCGGTCCGTTTTCAGCTCGTCTTCTGACGAATGCACCGCTGCCGGCCTGGCTGAAGGAACCGGAAAATGTGAAAGCTGCGGCGCGAGCTGCGGCTGCACATTGTGCGAAGCGTGGGGTGGATATTGCGAAACTGGCCGTGCAGTTTTCCTGCGCACATCCGGATATTGCAACGACGGTTGCAGGTAGTGCCAATCCAGTGAACATCCGCAATTGGGCTCAGTGGTTGTCGGAGCCTCTGGATCAGGAGTTACTTTCCGAGGTTCTGAATATCTTTGCCCCTGTAAAGAATCTTGGGCATCTGGAGGGTTTGCGAGAGAACAACTGAAGACTTCTTCTGCCCTTCTCAAGTGTGCGTAGATTGTGTGCATATCCCACAATTGGAAATGGGAAAATCCTGCACAATCTTCCCATTCCTCTCTGCTTGACAGTTGATTGTATCTCCCCTAGTCTTTCACTTCGGGTAGCGCGACGTTCTGTAGTGAGCGTCGAAGGCAGCAGCACATTCTCGCTGCAGTTCAACAAACGGGAGGTTGGTAATGAAAAAAGTATTCGGTAGTTTGGCTCTTCTGGCAATTGGTGCTGTCGTTCTGACTGGCTCTGCAGAAGCCGGTAAGCGTTCACACGGATCTTGCGGTTCATACGGTTCAGTTCAGTGCGAACCAGTGAGCCCATCTTGTGGAGCTCAGGCGTCATGCGGTTCCCAGGGAACCCATGTGTCTTACACATCCTGCGGTTCTGCTGGTGACTCACATGCATCAGCGGGTTCAGCAGGCACCGACGCATCATGTGGTTCTTACGGATCACGTAAGGCTCGCCGTGCAGCTCGCAAGGCCGCTGCGTCACATGGTTCTTACGGATCATACGGCTCACACGGTGCTCAGGCTGACTGTGGCTCAAATGGCACGGTTTCTCACAGCTCTTGTGGTTCAGCCGGTCACTGAGAACGGATAGACATCCGACAATAATCATTGACGGAGGTTCCCGACAGGCTCAGACTGACGAACCGTTGCTCTGAGTACTTTTGATATCGATTGCATTCCGTGCGATTAAGTGCGGAATGCAGTTTTTTTTGGAGACTCTCTTCTCTTCAGAATCCAGTCGTTTCGTAACGAACATGACGCAGTTGTTTTGAAGGATTGATGAGAGATGTCTGGTGTCCGGACATGTTGAAACTTTTGAAGAAATGCGGATATCTTGTCGTAAGCCTGATGCTTGGCTTCCATGTATTCGCTGTGTTCATTTCTCCGGCCGCGATGCCGCCTGCGTCGCCCTTGCTGATGGACGGTTACCGTCTCGCTTTGCCGTATAATGAACTGCTGTTCCTGAATCACGGATATCACTATTTTGCTCCCGATCCTGGTGCGAGCACGTTGATTTCTTATTCTGTTCCCCGTCCCGGTGACGCGCCGGTTGTGGGGCGATTTCCCAATCTTTCGATTCACCCGCGGTTGCTGTACCACCGCTACTTTATGTTGGCTGAAAATCTCTGGGCGTTTGATGATGAGACCCAGGCCGAGATTCAGAAGGCGTACGCTCGCCATTTTTCTGCATTGCATGACTCATCATCGATTACACTGAATCGAATCAGTCATGAGCCGTCTTCGATCCTGCGAATTCAGGCCGGTGGAAAGCTGGATGATCCGGAGACGTTTGAAGTTGAGACGATAGGAGAGTTTGATTTTTCCACGGAGGCTTCTCAACAATCATCTGTTGCGCAGAGCTTCTGAGGAAAGAATCATGTTGCAGGCTCGTGGGCTGCTGCGGTCCAGTGGCGTGGTCTGGTTGCGTCAATATGTCAATGGATGTCTGGAAGCCTGGCATAAGTTCTGGTTTGAGCCAGCCGATCCGTTGATGTTAGGCATTATCCGTCTGCTGAGCGGATGGATGCTGTTCTATAACCTAGCCGTCTGGACACTGGACCTCGAAGCGTTCTTTGGAGACAACGGACTTCAGCCCTTGCAGGCTGTGAAGGCTCTGTATGTTAATCGGCCGATCTTTTCGTTCTGGCTGTGGACGGGCGATCAATATCTTTGGCCGATGCACATCGCTTGTCTTGTGATCAGCGGATTGTTTTGCCTCGGCTTCGCGACTCGCGTTACTTCCGTCCTGTCGTTCCTGATTACAATCTCTTACTCGCAACGAGTTCCGATTGCGAACTTTGGCTTCGATCAGATCCTTGGGATGCTTTGTCTTTATCTGAGCATCGGGCCTTCTGGTGCTGCAGTATCAGTTGATTCACTGATTCGTCGATGGTGGCTGGGCCGCAAGGGATTGGTTGATGCTCCGCGTAAGTTCGCTTCCGCTCGAGTTGCAATGCGATTGATTCAATTGCATCTGTGTACCATCTATTTCTGGGCGGGTTTTGCGAAGCTGAAGGGGCCGAGCTGGTGGACGGGCGAAGCGATGTGGCGAGTCATCGCCAATGAAGAATATCAGACGATGGATCTGACGTGGATGGCCTGGGTTCCCTGGCTGCCGTTCCTGATTGCACATGTCACCATTGCGTGGGAAATCTTTTTTATTGTTCTCATCTGGAATCCGCGACTGCGTCCGCTGATGTTGTTGATGGGTGTTGCGATGCATTTCGGGATCGGCGCGTTTCTGGGGATGTGGACCTTCGGCCTGATCATGGCTTTTGCTTACCTGGCCTTTTCTGATCCTGATCTCTGGCGACATCGGTTGGCTTTGTTTGTTCGATGGATGCGTGGCCAGAGTCATGTCTCTCCGGTTCCGGCCTTCGACGCTGCGAATGTAAGCTCCGGCGTTGGTGTTGAAGATTCGCTCGAGGCAGCAGTGCCGACGATGATTTCTGAAGCCGCGGAATTGCCGCAGAGCTCGGCGATTACAACAGCGACAACTTCTGCAGTATTGAACTATTCAGCGACAGTCTCTGAGGTTTGTGTTGTCGCCGTCGTCGCGAGTGAGCGTTCGACATTGCGACGTTATTTTCGTGATCATCAGGTGCCATGTCGTATAGTCCCGGATCTGAATAGCGGACTGGATGTTGTCAGCCGTTATCGGATCTCAGCCGTTGTTATCAACACCACTCAACTGGTACCAGCCAGCGTTGTTGATTTTGCGGCTGATGTCGCTGACCTGACGAGTCTGCCGATCCTGGTTCTTTCACTAGCCTCGCAGCAGAGTCAGTTTGAAGGACTTGGTGCTGTTCCGCGTGTTGAGGTCCTTGACCTGCCGGCATCTTTGCGGGATATCCGCGTCAAGTTGCAATCGATGTATGATTCCGCTGAGTCCCCCAGCCCTCGTGTTTGTTAACAGAAGACTGTGCCATGTGTTCAAACCTGAAGATTCAAGCCTTGTGGCCGTGGATGTTGTTGCTGGCGGTCTTCTCTGTCGGCTGTGGGGGTTCGCCGGATTCTCCCGAGGTTAAGCTGGAGCGAGCTCGTATTCTGATGGAACGTGAGCAGGCGGAGGAGGCGATTCCACTTCTGAATGAGGTCGTTAACGCAACTCCCAAAGACCCTGAAGCGCGATATCAGCGCGGCGTGGCCTACGAGAATCTGAATGTTCTCGAGAAGGCGCTGAATGACTACAACGAGTGTTTGATTTTGGACAGTGAACGCACAGACGCGCTCAACAATAAGGCCGTTGTTCTCGCCAAGATGAAACGATTCAAAGAGGCGGCTGTAGAGTTTACTCGGCTTGTCGATTTAGATCCTCAAGGGGCGCTGGCCTATCGAAATCGAGGTCTCTGCCACGTTGACCTCGAGGATTACGAAACAGCGCTGGCCGATTACGCGAAGGCGCTGGAACTGGATCCGAAGGATTCGGCCAACTGGTATCAGCGAGCTGGTGTGTATCTGGCTCAGAAACGCTATGAAGAAGCCGAGCAGGATTACACGAAAGCGATTGAGATAACACCGGACCTTGCGCCGGCGTGGATGAATCGCGGGGTTGCTCGATATAACCGTGGCGAAAAGAAACTGGCGGCTGAAGATCTGAAGAAAGCTCAATCACTGGATGAGAACATCGTCGTACCAGACATTGGATTCTTCGACGAAGCTCAGGCTGCGACCGAAAACTCGCCAACGAAGGAGTCAAAGCCTTTGGACTGGTCGGCCGTAATAATCGCGGCGGAGAAGGAGATGTCCGCAAAGGGCTTTTCCGGTCTGTTACTGATGGAAGAGACTCCTGAACTTCTCTGTGGTCAGTATCAGGCAGATCTCAACGGCCGCAACTGGACGGTTCTGGTTACTGTTGCGACCGCTGCAAAGGATTCTGTGGTGTTGCCTGCCGGAGGGGTTGCTCAGGCAACTCAAACGGATCCCGCGTTAAACGTGACTGCTCTGATGATTCTTGCACCGTCAGATTCCGGGCCGGAACTGGTTGTGCGGTCTTTTGAGAAGCCATGGAGTCCGGTAAAGTCGTCCGCAGGTTCAACGGTTGTGCCGTACAAGCTGCCGTGATCGTTATCGGATAATGCCTTGAACGATGTTCCCGTGGACGTCCGTCAGGCGATAGTCTCGCCCCTGGAAGCGATGTGTGAGTCGAGTGTGGTCGATCCCCATCTGGTGCAGCAGTGTCGCATTCAGATCGTGAACATGCACAGGGTTCTCAACGACATTGTAACAGAAGTCGTCGGTCTTGCCGTATACAAGACCTGGGCGAATGCCGCCGCCGGCTAACCACATGGTGAAGCATCGTCCATGGTGATCGCGGCCGTAATTGTTCGGTTCAAGTTTACCCTGAGTGTAGGTCGTTCGCCCGAATTCACCGCCCCAGATCACGAGCGTTTCATCCAGCAATCCGCGTTGACGAAGATCTCTGATCAGTGCCGCGGCTGGCTGATCAACATCGCGAGCCTGTAGCCGAATATCGCTGGGCAGATTGTAATGCTGGTCCCAGCCTCGATGATAAAGTTGAATGAAGCGAACTCCGCGTTCGGCCATTCGGCGAGCCAACAAGCAGTGTCTTGCGAATGTTCCTGGCTGCCGCGCGTCTGGGCCATACGCTGTAAATGTGGACTCCGATTCGTCGTTCATTTCGACAAGTTCCGGAACAGAAGTCTGCATACGAAATGCCAGTTCATACTGTGCGATGCGAGTTTCTGTTTCAGGATCACCGGTAATGTTTGATCGAACAGAATTCAGGGCTGACAAAACGTTGAGTTGATCTCGTCTTGAATCCGGACTGACGCCGGGAGGATTGGACAAATAGAGCACAGGATCTCCGCCGGTTCGGAAAGCGGTTCCCTGGTGACTGGAGGGAAGAAATCCGGGTCCCCACAGTCGAGCATAAAGCGGATCCGCTGGTCGAGCTGCACTGCCGTGAGATAGCAGAACAACGAAGGACGGGAGGTTACTGTTTTCTGTTCCCAGTCCATAACTGGTCCATGCTCCGAAACTGGGGCGGCCGGGTTGCTGATGCCCTGTTTGCAGTAACATCGCAGCCGGATCATGGTTGATCGCTTCGGTGTGCATCGAGGGAATGATGCAGAGTTCGTTAACGATTTTGGCTGTCTCCGGCATAATCTCACTGACCCAAGCGCCGGAGTCGCCTCGTTGATGAAATCGAAACGCTGAAGAGGTGACCGGAAATGATGTCTGTCCGCTGGTCATCCCGGTGAGCCGTTGGTCACCTCGAACAGAAGCGGGCAATTCTTCTCCATGCCGTTGGCGCAGCCCGGGCTTGTGGTCGAACAGATCCAGTTGGGAAGGACCGCCGTGCATAAACAAGTAGATGATTCGCTTTGCGCGAACCGGCAGCGTCAGAGCTGATGAGACTGCGCCATGCGTTTGTTCAGATGCGGAAAGCAACGAGCTCAGAGCCATGGAACCGAGGCTGATTCCGGACTGAGTCAGAAAGTGGCGGCGAGGAGAAAGCTGGTTCATCTGCGCGTGATCGCCTCATCAAGATTCAGAATTGTGTGAGCTGTCATCGTCCACGCTGCCAACTCGGTTGGTGCATGAGAGTCATCGTGTCGACTCACGCCAACTTGAAGAAGCTTATCAGCTGCGGCTGGGTCAGTTTGGAAACGATCACGTTGACGTTGCAACATATCAAGTAAAAGAGCTGACTCACGAGGCTCCGGGTTGCGGCTAAGGATGCGCCGGAATACCTCCACCATGCGTTCCTCATCTGACTTTTTGGCCAGAAGAACGCTGTTCGCCAGCATACGAGCCGCTTCCAGATACGTCGGATCGTTGAGCAGGATCAGGGCCTGAATTGGAGTATTTGTGCGAGCTCGCTGGACAGTGCATTTTTCTCGCGGCGTTCCATCGAATGCCAGCAACGATGGAGGTGGTACTTGTCGTTTGAGGTAGGTGTAGAGGCTTCGTCTCCAGAGACCATCTTCGTTGGACTCTTCATAGGAATCCTCCGCGTTGTAAGAGACTTCTTCCCAGAGACCACCGGGCTGATACGGCTTTACGCTGGGACCTCCAATCTTTGGTCGCAGTAGCCCCGATGAAGCGAGGGCCTGATCGCGAATCATCTCCGCCGACATACGAAAGGCTGAGTTGCGAGACAGCAGTCGGTTCTGAACGTCGTGTGCTGCGGACGGGTTCCGGTGAAGATCAGACGATTGCTGATAGGTTCGAGAAGTCACGATCAGTCGCAGTAGATCTTTTGTGTTCCATCCCTTGTCACGATAAGTTGCGGCCAGCCAATCCAGCAGCTCAGGATGAGTCGGAGGTTCTCCCTGACTGCCAAAATCATTGGCTGTGCGGACCAATCCTTCTCCAAAGCACTGCTTCCAAAGCCGATTCACGGCGACTCGCGCGGTTAAAGGATTGGCGGGATCCATCAGCCATTTCGCGAGACCAAGTCGATTCTTTGGTGCGTTATCAGGCCATGGTGACAACGCCGTGGGAGTTCCCGCTTCAACCTTCTGACCGGGCTGGTCGTATTGTCCTCGAATCAGCACATGAGTTTCGCGAGGCTGCGGCATCTCCTCCATCACCAGAGTGGAAGGAATCGAATTGCGAAAGCGGATTTCTGTTTCCAGTGCGTCTTTGACGTGGCTTCTGGCAGCACGAGTCTTCTCATCCGTGTGACGAGCGATATAGAAATCCATCAGAGTTTCCGAGTCGCGTGCGCTGCGCGTGTCGGTCGGTCGTTCAAGGATTCCGTGGATCTGATCGCCGTGAAACCAGTCCAGTATCGCCTGTGCATCGAGTGTTCGTTGCAGGATGCGAAGTTCATCCATTTGGCCATAATAGCCCAGTCCAGAATCTCTGCGACCGATCAGGATTGGTCGATCATTTTGAACGCTGCTCGTCAGAGAGTCGCGATCAATTTTGACTTCAAGCGGTTGCCCATCCAGAAACAGTTTCAGGCCGTTTGCTGATCTTGAACCGTCGTAGGAGATGGCAACGTGATGCCACTGCCCTGCTTTTGCCGGCGTGATCGATGAGATTTCAATCGCGTCAGTTCCCCACTTCGCGACAAGGTTGACCGCAATTCGACCCTTTTGCCAAAGCACTTCGACGCCGGTTCGATCACCTTCCGGTTCAATTTTTGACAGCGGGCAACTGAGAGAATTGTCCGGCAGCAACCAGAGGCCGATTGTCCAGGGGCCATTTGCGTCAAAGTGCTTGATGTCTCGCGAAGCATGTTGTGTCGCATCGAACAAGGCGGCCTGAGCTCGAATGCCGGTTTGATACGTCAGTGTTGTTCCGATCGCCTGTGTCTCTGGCTGAAGACCGTTGTTAAAGGCTTCATGCAGCATGAGGTTTTGTTGTGGCGGCAACGGAATTGATTGGCGGGCGGTGGCTTCCCATGCAGAGATTTCGGTAGCGAGTTTCATCCGAATAGGTTCAAACGCCTGAGCTGCGTTTGACGTCGCTCGTGACAGATTGGCCAGCTCCGTATCCAGCTCTGGAGTAGACACTTTCATCACAGGAGGCGGGTCGTCCGTGACAATCAGGCCTTTCTCAGGAACGTTATTGAAGAATGCAAAGAGCTGATAAAACTCTTGCTGAGAGATGGGGTCGTATTTGTGGTCGTGGCACTGTGCACATCCGACTGTCAGGCCAAGCCATGTCGTCATCGTCGTATCGACGCGATCGACAACGTACTCCGTGCGATATTCTTCGTCGATGATTCCCGTTTCATTGTTCGAAACGTGATTCCGGTTAAAGCCGGTCGCGATACGTTGTTGAATTGTTGGTGCGGGCAGGAGATCTCCCGCCAGTTGTTCCACTGTAAACTGATCAAACGGCATGTTGTCGTTGAATGCACGAATCACCCAGTCACGCCACAGCCATATCTGACGCGGCTTGTCGCTGAAGTAGCCGTTGGTGTCTGCGTATCTTGCGGCATCCAGCCAATCCACCGCCATGCGTTCGCCGAAGTGCGAAGAGTGAAGTAGTCGGTCGACGACTTCTTCGTAGGATTCGTTTGTTCGAGCGAGATCGTCGGCCGTGGGAGGTAGTCCGGTCAGATCAAGGGTTACTCTTCGCAGCAGAGCTTCACGAGGCGCCTCGGGAGAGAATCTCAGCTTCTGTTTTGCCAGCGATTCAGCAACAAAGGCATCGATTGGATTGATGGCCGATGAGGACTCCAGATGCGACCTGATTTCCGGGCTGTCGGGAATAACTGGGGAAACGATCGGCTCAAACGACCAGTGTTTCTGGAACCCTGCTCCTCCGGAAATCCATCGTTTGAGGATGTCGATTTGAGTGGCCGTCAGCGGCTTCTGAGCGGAATCCGGAGGCATCCGCAATGTCGCATCACTGGATTGAATACGCCGGACAAGTTCGCTGTCCTGCGGTTTTTCCGGCACGATGGCGGGCAGCCCGGATTCTGCAGGAAGTACGGCATCGTTGAACGTGTCGAGTCGCAGATTTGATTGGCGGGCCGCGGCATCGGGGCCGTGGCAGTTCCAGCAATGCTCGGCAAGTATCGGCCGTACGTCGCGATTAAACAGCAACGGCTCGTCAGCGAACGTTGTGCTCGTCAGCAACAGAACCAAAACAACAGTTCTCATGCAGCGGCCTTTGCGGGAAATTGTCGGTGAACGGGGGAGCGGGTTGTTGATCTAGTCGCCCCCGACCCCGCGTCGGGGGTTTAACGGCTTTTGCACCAGAAAGAAGAGATGTCTTTCAGTGGTGTAAAAGCCCTCAGGCCCCTGAGGCAGGCTCAGGGGGGATTAAATCAACAGATCACAAAATCAAATTAATGTTATTCAAGTTCATCGCCGTGTGGTTTGGGCACACCGTCGACAGATGTCAGGTAGGCAAAAAGAGCCTTTATTTCGTCCAGTGTCAGTGGTTCCAAAGTCCCTTCGGGCATGTTTGAGATCTTTTGATTGACGATCTTTTCAATCTCTGTTCGCGGGAATTCTTCTCGAACTGCCGTATTCGAAACAACGCTCATCATGCCTTCAGCGCCTGAAGAGAGAACACCATTCAGAGTTCGTCCGTCTTTAAGAACGACTAAGACAGATGGATATTCCTCGTTGAGATCATGAGACGGAAACAGGATGGCATGCAGGATTTCTTTCTTTTGCCGACGCCAACCGAGTGACGTCAGATCAGGACCGAAGGCCTGTCCCTGTTGGCTGCGGCGATGACATTTTTGGCAGCCAGCTTTCTCGTAGACTTTCACCCCTGCCTCCACCATGTCGGGAGTTGGCTCAAGGTTTTGAATTTCAGTCTGCAGGCTGCTCAGGGGCCAATTACGCGTCGTGGAGTCGACAGGCAGCGCTGCTTCAGGATGTTCCGGATGTTCTTTGGCGAACCATGCCTGGTAGTCTGACAGGCTCCAGTTGTCTTTTCCTTTGGGCATTACTGTCCAGTGTTTCAATAGGCTGACGGCCGCAGGCTGCTGCTCGGGAGTCATCTGCAGGCCGATCAGAATGACCTGACGAACCCATTGAGGTTTGTTCGCACGAACTCGAAAACGCATTAACGCTTTCATCACCGAAGCGGCATCATCACCGGAAACGACATTGAGCGATCGAACCATGTAGCGCCAGTCCTGCAGATCGGCCGGACGCAGCGTGGTGGATTGACTGAGAGCCCAGGCTGCCAGACCGCGGCGTTCCGGATCGTTTTCAAAGATCGCACGAACATGTTCCATGGCGGTTTCGTTTTCTGAAACGGCGAGAGTTCGCAGAATTGTGCGACAGGTTTCGAGGCTGGCTGGATCCTTCTCGTTGGAGAGCGACAAGTCGATCTGCACCAGTCGAATGAGATCCTGCTCAGCGGCTGGCAATGCGAGGATCTGCTGGGCCTCAGCGTGCAGCTTCTGATCGGCGTCGGAGCTTTCCTGAGCCAATAGTCCGGCGGCAGCAAGAATCAAAAGTTGGCAGAGTTGAAGCAGCATTTTCACTCCGAAGTTTGCAGGCACAAGCGAGGCGGGAAGGCAGGATTATTACCGGTGCGACCCGGTTAAGCAAAACAGGAGTCCGATGGGGAGACTCATTTCAAGGCCGCGAACACGACCTCCGGTGATGCAGGCATCAAGCTGATCCTGCTGCGAAAAAAGCCCGTGGAATGGTCGTTGGGGCTCACGGAATTCGGCCAGTTTGAAGCAATTTCTCGGGACGCCACAGAAATTCGGGAAAATTTTGGCCGAGGTTTCGGGCGGGCATCGCTAGGTGGGGAAAAGCATGTCCATCGGCTCGGAGCATAAGTGCTCTTGGTTAACCCTTGAGGAGAATCCCATGTTGAGTTCATTAAGTGCTGATTCCCGAGCGATTTCTTCGTCTGCAGAAGATGCGGCATTCCGCGAGAGAACTCCTGAGACGCGAATCGTCTGCCAAAGCACAGAGTCGTTTTCGCAGTGGCTATCTGAGCTGTCTGGGTCGCTGATCCTTACGACCTATCAAGCCGGGAAAGTGATGACGCTGGGATGGCGAGGCACTCAGGCGTCGGTGCTGATGCGGCAGTTCACAAAACCGATGGGGCTCGCCGTCGGGCCCGGGAAGTTGGCCCTCGCGACAAAAGATGAAATCACGGTGCTTGCAAATGCTCCGCTGCTGGCTCCGGACTTGTTGCCCGATCAGCGAGGCAAGTATGACGCTCTGTACCTTCCGCGAGCCACCTATCATACCGGTGATGTCAATGCTCATGATGTGGCGTTTGCCGACGATGGGCTGTGGTTCGTCAATTCACGATTCAGTTGTTTGTCGGGGCTCAGCAAAGACTTTTCGTTTGTACCTCGCTGGAAGCCGTCGTTCATCACGGACATTGTCCCCGAAGACCGTTGTCATTTGAACGGTCTGGCCGTGGTCGACGGAAAACCGAAGTACGTGACTGCTCTGGGTGAAACGGACACTGTCGGAGGCTGGCGTGGGAACAAAGCGACCGGCGGAGTTTTGATCGATGTTGAATCCGGCGACGTCGTGTTGCGAGGCCTGTCGATGCCTCATTCTCCACGATGGCATAAGGACCGACTGTGGCTGCTGAACTCCGGCGCGGGTGAGTTGCTTTGTTTTGATCCCGCGAAGGGCTCCGCCGGAATCGTGTGTACCTTGCCTGCTTATCTGCGAGGGTTGTGCCTGATCGGTCGCTTTGCCGTGGTCGGCATGTGTCAGATTCGTGAAAAGCACATTTTCGGCGGGCTGCCGGTTCAGCAGCGACATGAAAAACTGCTCAGCGGTTTGGCTGTGATTGATCTGCCCACAGGCAAGCTGGTGGGCACATTCGAGTTCACAGCCGGCTGCACGGAAATTTACGACGTTCAATACCTGCCCGGAGTCAGAAACGTGAACGTGTTGAATCAGGCAGACAACGCTGTTCGTCAGGGATTCACAGCTCCTGATTTTTCTTACTGGCTGAGACCGGAGAATGTGATTTACGAACAGCCGGGCCAATGACGGCTGAGTGTGACAAGCCTCAAAACGTAGGTTGGACATTCCTGTCCGACCATATCTCGCAAGCAAGACCGTGTTTCGACGGGCAGGAATGTCCATCCTACAAAACAGTGCAAATAATTCAGACAAACGTTGATCCTTTGAAATCGAGCCTCCCATGTTGAACCATAAATCCTGGCTGACACAACTGAAACAACGCCTGACGAATTCTTCGCGACCTTGTCGTGCGCGACGGTCGCGTCGTTCCGGAACTGAACAACTTGAATCCAGACAGCTTCTTGCCGCAACGCCGGTCGGAGGAGAGTTTCTCGTCAACACAACCACCGCGAACTCTCAATATGCAGCCTCCATGGCGATGGACACGAATGGGGACTACGTTGTTGCGTGGGTTAGTGGTCTTCAGGATGGCAGTGGCACCGGCATTTACGCGCAGAGATACGATGCCGCCGGTGTTCCTCAGGGCGGAGAATTCCGCGTCAACACGACGACGGCTGACAATCAAAGCAATCCTGCGGTGGGGATGGATGCCGATGGTGATTTTGTCATTACTTGGCAGAGTAATCTCCAGGATGGAAACAGCGAAGGGGTTTATGCACAGCGTTATGACGCGGCTGGAATTGCCCTGGGCGGAGAATTCCGCGTCAATACGGCGACTTCGGGCGCTCAATTGAATCCCTCTGTGGCGATGGATCTGGACGGAGATTTTATTGTCACATGGCAGAGCAGTCTCCAGGATGGCAGCAGTTTTGGTATCTACGCGCAGAGGTACGATGCGGTGGGGGTGAAGTTAGGCAGTGAGTTCCGCGTGAACTCCGTCACGTTTGATTCTCAATCGTCTCCATCAGTCGCGACGGATGCTGACGGGAACTTCGTAATTAGTTGGCAAAGCAATTCTCAGGATGGCAGCGGCCTGGGGATCTACGCGCAACGTTATAGCTCCGCGGGAGTAGCACTGGGGACTGAGTTCCGCGTCAACTCCACCGTGGCAAACGCTCAGGATCAGCCAGCCATAGCGATGGATAAGGACGGGGATTTTCTCATCGCATGGCGAAGTAATCAGGACGGTGTCAGCAATGACGTCTATGCTCAGCGGTACAACGCCGTCGGTATACCGCTGGGAGGCGAGTTCCGGGTCAACACGACAACCGCAGAGGCTCAGGGAACTCCGTCTGTGGCGATGGATGCGGACGGAGACTTCGTCGTTCTATGGAACAGCTACGCGCAGGATGGCGACGTGTATGGTGTTTACGCTCGCCGTTACAACGTGGCCGGTATTGCACAGGGTGGCGAGCTGCAAGTCAACACGGAAACGGTGGACGAACAACGCCATTCGTCCGTGGCGATGGATGCGGACGGGGATTTTGTTGTGACATGGGAGAGTTTCAGTCAGGATGGGTCCAATTCCGGCGTCTATGGGCAGCGGTTTAACGAAACAACAGTCACCGCCGGGCCGATGGTGACGGAAGTACGAGACTTAGCCCGCCAGATTGCTCCCGGCGGGCGACTGAATACCACACTGGATACGCTGACGGTGGTGTTCTCGGAGGACATGAATGTCAGCGGTGGGGCGAGTGGTGCCAATAGCGTGCTGAATCCGGCGAACTGGCAGCTCACACAAGACGGCGTGAATGTCAGCAGTCTGATCACGGGCATCACGTTTGATCTGAATATTGAGACGAACAAGTATGAAGCCGAGTTGACACTTGGAGCATCCTTGACAGCCGGAACGTTCCGCTTAACAGTGCTGGACACAGTCAGAGGCCTGACAGGCAATTCGCTGGATGGGGATCTGAACGGAACCTCCGGCGGCAGCTATCAGCATATGTTTGCGATCAGCAATATTCAGGCTGCGGGACCTGAGTTCCGCGTCAACAACTATACGCAGAGCTCACAGGGATCGTCTTCCATTGCTATTGATGCTGATGGGGACTTTGTTGTCACCTGGGAGAGCTACGGTCAGGACGGCTCTGGTGATGGGATCTACGCTCAGCGTTACAGCGCGGCCGGTGTGGCGCAAGGAGGCGAGTCCCTGGTTAACACGACGACGACGAACAATCAAAGAAGACCATCCATCGCGATGGACGCGGATGGGGACTTCATTGTCACGTGGGAGAGCAGTGGTCAGGACGGAAGCTTCTATGGCGTCTACGCTCAGCGTTACAACGCGGCCGGTGTAGCGCAAGGGGGCGAGTTCCGCGTGAACACGACCATTGCGAACGATCAGGAATCTCCAGCCATAGGGATGGATGCGGATGGGGACTTTGTCGTGACTTGGGAGAGC
>CAIJTV010000710.1:0-3429 GCA_903823635.1 uncultured Planctomycetaceae bacterium | reverse complement strand
GGATTCGAACCTCCGACCTCGGCTTGTTGTGCTCGGCCGCTGAGCTACCGCCGAAGCGGATGGAGACTTGAACTCCATGTCCTCGACCACGTCAAACCGCGCTCTTCCAGCTGAGCTACGTAACCTGTAGTTGCTTCCTTGTTTACCAGCAACGTTTAGTCGTAAAATTTTTCTGCTCCGGTACCGCGCAGAGCCTGTTTGTTCTTTGAATCCTGCATCATCCAGTATGGTGGATCAATTCGATGAATCTGGCCATGTGTTTTCGGCCTCCAGATCCCACTGCGATCGCACTGATGAAAACGTGTGACCGCTTCGTCGTACATTTCGCCGCCAATCTCCAACGACTTCTCAGTCATCTCGAAGACTTCCACGCGGCAATCGACATCCTTACCGACCACAACATACTTGTATTCCACATCCATCCCGAAGGCCGCTGCGCCGAGCTGTGTCATCATCCAGCCCTGCATCGGCTGCCAGTCACGCCAGCACTGATTCTGCCAGACTTTTGGCGACGCATCACGACTGGTTTTCAGGTCTGTGATATGGAGGACTCGATTGTGAGGCCTGGCTTTATCCATGCGGCAGCGGACCTCGTACCCGAAATCAATGTCGTATCCGACAAGCGTGTATTCGTAGAGCGAATCTTCCGGGTAGTCGAACAACAGCGTTCGTGCAGGATCGCTCATGCGGAGTTCCTGACGCATACGGATCATCGTCCACCATCCACTCTCGCCATCGACATCAACGACATGCTGGCCGCGAAACTGTTTTTTCCAGTCTTTGAACGCCTTCGTTGATTTTGATCCGCCTTTTCCCAATACATCATTGGGAATCGCGCGAAATCCATCGCCGTCGAAGAGCATGTCCTGAAATGCCACGAATCCGCAGAGAACTGGCTCTGGGTCATCCAGCTCCACCAATTCGTCGTCGGTCAAGCCAATGAGATCATGCTCATGCCGCCAATGGCAGCCGTTGAGATATCCCCACCGTCGCGACGCCCGGAACAGTCCCGGAACGGGAGACGAAACCACCCAGATGGAATCCACAACATTTCCAATGGAGTCCGTTTTGACGACCGTCGGTTCGGTCGTAGGGATATTCCTCGACTCAAACATGGCGACAGTGCTGTTGCTCCAGTTCGTTTCATCAACACGCTTCGACTCGAGCACAACATGGTGCAGAATTTGCCCGAAAACGAAGTGTTTCTTCTCCTCCTGGGACACTCGCCTCAGTTTGTGCCGGAGTTCGAATTTGCGTTCCGATTCCATCAAAATCTTCAGGCGAGACGCGGAAAGGCTGTTATATGGCTTTCCGTGGTACTCTTCCGATGGCATGTTTGGAACTGCGAGAACATCCCGGAATCGTAGTCTCATATCTTACGCCCAACGAATAGATCCAGCAAAAAAAAGGTGATCGGCTGAAAGAACGCTTATCGTCTCTCTGCGGATCACCCAAATCAGAGGTAATCTTTCCGAAACTTCAACATCCCCTGAGGAATGCTGGGGCTCGATCCGGTTGGCCACGGCCACTTGCAGAGTTCTCCGTAAACGGCCAGCTTGACATACGTCGACCGCTTGTTCGGATAACGCTCGGACATGAAATCGTTCCAGTCCTGTGGAATTACAAGATGCCCAATGGAGGCTTGGCGATCCGGCCTCTTCGCCGGTGGCCTACTGGCAATCTGAATTTGCTTGCGATTGCGCAAATTTGGAATTCCCGATGGGAAAAAACCCTGTCGGTTTGGATCCTTCATTATGAAATCGCGAAGGAGTTTTCGCACGTTTGTCGGGATTTTATTCTCCCCCCAAACCCTGAGCATCATCTTGTACCAGTCCAGCGGCCACGACACCCCCAACTCAATCATCGGGATGCTTCTTCGGCGACCATCTGACGTATATCCGTTGAGCAAATTGACAGTCACTTCCTCAATTGTCAGATTCGTCAACGTCTCGATTTCTTTGGCGACTCCTTCGTCGATCGAGACGGTAATCGTTCGTATGGCCATCGTACGCTCCTGCAAAACCAGCATGATAAACGGTTTGAAAAACTGTTTCAAACCGTTGACATTTGCGGTAACGGAAACGTTATTCAATGGATCAAATAAGTTTTGAATGATACGGAAGAATTATGAATTTGCTTTGATGATGCCGTCCAAGATGGTGACGCAAGGCCGCCACGGCTCTGTCACTCGAACTTCACCGCTCGCATTGACTAACTTGAGGCCAGCATACTTCTGTCCGGAAGGAAGATTCATCGTCGCTGCCGACTTCACGAGCACGTAACCTGTGCCGGCGGTTTCATCGGTCACGACTATGGACGCGTTGGCTGGCGTACCGTATGCGGACCCATTGACGAATTTCAGACCAGTTGTTGTATCGACCAGAATCAGGGATGCCGAATCTGTGTCGTTACTTCGGTTCTTTACCGCAAAGATGAGATTCGTACGTTCGGTCAGCTGGCCAATACTTGTGAACTCAATTCGCCAATCGCTTCCGGAAACAACTGGAATGCAGGTTACAGAATCCAGTGTGCCATCTTCATAGGCCGCAGTCAGAGCCGCACTCAGCTGGGCGCGTCCGTCTGGTGTGAATCCTGAGACGATGTTTGATCCTCCGCCAACGGCAATGATAACGACCCGATCACCAACGGAGATCGAGAACGCCGGATCCCGATCGACCGTCAATAATCTCGTCCCGGCGAGATATTCAGAGGCAATAACGCGGGCTTTCTGGTTCGCAGTCACAGCGTCAGAGACGATGACCAATTGATCCAGATAACAGTCGTCATCCGGGCTTCCCTGACTCAGCGTGAAGGTTCTTAAACTATTGACAGCCGCGACATATGTGTCCAGCATCACATCTGGAGCCGATACACTCGCTGCAGTGCCTTCGATGTATCCGTCGGCAATAATCGTGGATCCAACATTCAGAATTCCGGAACGTGGCACAAGGCCCGCTTGATCAATAATCGCGGCACCAAGCCGTTCAAGCCACGGTTCTGCAACCGTAGCGCTGAACCAGCCGCTCGCTCCATTCTCTACCAGAGCATCACCAGCTCCGTTGAGTGCCGAGAAATCACTGCTCTTTGTGAGTTTCAAAGAGAGTGAGTTTCCTGGGATCAAAAGGTAGCCCGAGAGATCCGGCATATAGATGGACACGATTGTCATTCGCTTGCCTTCGCGTCATTGAGGATCTCAAGACATTGCGCTTTCAGCAGCAACGGCAGTCTCGGAAGCAATTCCACAAACGCTTTCAGCGACGACATGTCCTCGCTATCCAATTCGATCGAATCCCCGGCCGCCATTTTGCACGCCCAGCCGTAGAGCTTGATAACGTTTCTTTCCGCAGCGGCACCCGCGATATGATCAGCCAGAAACTTGCCGAGTTTCAATTCCTGCTCATTCTCATCAACCATTGCTCTACCGCTGAT
>CAIJTV010000709.1:0-2129 GCA_903823635.1 uncultured Planctomycetaceae bacterium | reverse complement strand
GGCCACCTGCTCTTCGTGATCACCATAATCGAGGAAGAACACGGCGCCCATTTTGTTCGGCGGAGCTTTGGAGAAAGCCATCGTGACTTCACCGGTTGGAATCGCAGCCAACTCTTCAACAGTCAGTCCAAGCGTTTCCTGAATGTTTGCGAACGCTTCAGATGTTTCTGTCGCGAAGGCGGTTTCGACTTCGGCTTTGAATTCATCAAACGCTGGATCGGCCATCAGGCGACCAAGTGATGATTCGCCGACCGTGACCTTCAATTCCTCAACGCTGGGAACCGAGAAGTACAGGAAGGTGTCTTTGGGGAGAATTTGACTGCTGAGCACCTTAGTGTCAGCGGTTTGAGCTTCTGCAACTCCGCAAAGACCACCGGCCAACAGGGCAGAGGCCAGCAGCGTTCGCTTCATTCGGGCCAGATACATCGAAAATCCTTCGTCATGGAAATGAAAATGGGAAGATCCCTCGCCGGGGGGATTCTTTCTGACAATTGATTGAATGGTCAAGGTCACAATGATTCTTTGAGTCCAAGATTTGCGACTGACAACCGAGTTGATTCGCCGGGGCCTGCCACAAATTAGAGGAAAATTGCGAGAACCTTGATTCGCGGCAAGATTCCAATTCTCGAATGCCAGATACTGCCCGCAAAAACAGAATTGGACTGATTGTGATCCGTTAAGCGTGCGGGAACAATTTCCTCCGACCCTTCATGGTTTTTGACGAACTCAGGCTTCCCCTCGATTCATGCCCTCCAATACAAAAATCCTGGATGCCAGCAGTCCCGCAGCCATAAGTGCGGCCGCTTCTGCGCTGCGCGAAGGGCAGTTGGTGGCGTTTCCCACGGAGACTGTTTACGGTCTCGGTGCTATCGCGACTTCTTCGATCGCTGTTGCAAAAATCTTCGAAGCCAAGCAGCGACCGACCTTCGATCCTCTGATCGTCCACATTGCAGACCGTACGCAATTAAACGATGTTGTGACGCATCTGCCGCCTCTGGCGATGGCCTTGGCGGATGCGTTCTGGCCCGGTCCGCTGACGCTGGTGCTTCCCAAACAGCAGACGATTCCAGATCTGGTGACAGCTGGTTTGCCCGGCGTTGGAGTTCGCATACCGGCGCATCCGGTGGCTTTGGAATTACTCAGAGCGGTCGGTCTTCCCGTGGCGGCTCCGAGTGCAAACCCGTTCGGTGGAATCAGCCCCACGACTGCTCAACATGTGATGGATGGACTGAATACCAAACTGCCCTACATTTTGGATGGCGGCCCTTGTCAGGTCGGAGTTGAATCCACGGTGGTGTCGTTCATGGGAGATCGCCCGGTTCTGCTTCGTCCCGGTGGATGTGCGGTCGAGGAACTGGAAGCGGTCATTGGGCGGATTGATCGAGCAGCTCCGAATGCTGCTCTGGATGACGCCGCGCAGCCTGCCCCGGGAATGCTCAGCCGACATTACGCGCCGGCCACGCCGTTAACGGTTGTGGCTCGAAATTCCGACGCCAGCTCGATCGAAGGGCTGCAGTGCGGGCTGCTGACTTATGGAAAACAGCCATTTTCCGGCAGCTTTGTGCGGATTGAGCGCCTCGAAACGTCCGAAGACCTGCAAACTTGCGCCTCGGGGTTCTTTGCGGCCCTGAGAAGCCTCGACTCCTACGGTCTGGACGTTATCATCGCCCATGGGTTCCCCGACCATGGACTGGGAATCGCCCTAAATGATCGCTTGCAGCGAGCTGCCTGTCGGTCATGATGATGAGTTAGTGATACTGAAGTAGTTCTCCGGGTTTGCCTCTCCCGGTTCTCAATGAGTCAGAAAATTCTGTGACGGAATTCAACAGGATTATGAAGAAGTCGACCATTATCCTCGTGACTGTAGCTGCCTTGCTGGCCATTGGACTTCGCTTGATCGAAGGCCCGATGCACAACTTTTCCGCCATGGGTGCTCTCGCAGTTCTGTGTGGTGCTGTGATTCGACCCACATGGCTCGGTCTTCTGATTCCACTGGCCGCCAGATTGCTGACGGACAGTGTGCTTGAGCTACGAACCGGGCACGGCTGGTATGGTTCGATTATGTTCGACTACGCGGCCTACGTATTGAGCTTTGGAATCGGCAGAATGATTCGCCCTCAGCGAGCGGC
>CAIJTV010000708.1:0-4468 GCA_903823635.1 uncultured Planctomycetaceae bacterium | reverse complement strand
AGCTACGCGTCTGAAACACCAGTGACAGATGGAACGCATGTGTACGCGTGTTTTGGAAATCTCGGGATCTTCTGTTTTGATTTCTCTGGTGAACTGATCTGGAAGCATGCTCTCGAGCCACACCCAACTCGATTCGGCTGGGGAACGGCCTCATCGCCAGTCCTGCATAAAGATCGACTCTACTACCAGTTCGATAATGATGAGCAATCCTATCTGATCGCTCTTAACAAGACGTCTGGTGAAACGGTCTGGAAAGTTGATCGCGACGAGAAGAGCAATTGGTCCACTCCGTACATCTGGAACAACGCTGCTCGCACTGAGATTGTTACTGCCGGAACCGGAGCTGTTCGCAGTTACGATCTGGAAGGAAAACTCCTGTGGTCCCTGAAAGGCATGTCCAGCATCACAATCGCCGTTCCCTACGAAGCCGACGGGCTATTGTATGTGAGTTCTGGTTACATTCTTGATCGCATCAAAGCCATGTATGTGATCAAACCCGGGGCATCAGGGGACATCTCACTTCCCGACGGTGAAACCACTAACGAATTCATCGCATGGTCCAATATGTTTATTGCTCCCTATAACCCCAGTACCCTGGTGTCAAAGGGACGGCTCTACATTCTCTATGATCGCGGCCTGTTAAGCTGCTTCGACGCCAAGACCGGTGAGCAACATTATGATCGCCAGAAGCTGGAACGCGGCGTCGCGGTGACATCTTCTCCATGGTGTTATGAAGACAAGATTTTTTGCCTGAACGAAGATGGTGTCTGCTGTGTTGTTAAAGCGGGCGATAAGTTCGAATTGCTCCAGACGAATTCGCTGGCAGAAGACGATATTTGTCTTTCAACTCCTGCCATTTCGGGAGATCGTCTGCTGATTCGGTCAGACAAGCGGCTTTACTGTATTCGAAACCTGTCAAAACAATGACGGCGATTTACTCTACCGATGACGAACGCATGATTCGCCTGCAGGAAGGCGATCCGTACGCCTTTGGCGAACTGGTGCAGGAGTGGCAGGGTCCGCTGTTTGGCTTCTTCCTCAAAAACACTCGCGACGAGCATCTTTCTGAGGATCTTGTTCAGGAAACGCTGCTGAAGCTGTACCGAAACTGCTGGGACTATCTGCCGAAGGGCCTGTTCAAAGGTTTCCTGTTTCGGATTGGAAGAAATCTGCTGATTGATCATTCCCGCCGCGCGGTGAATGATGTGCTCATTCGGAGCATTCGTCGCAGGACATCGGACGACACGGATGACAACGACTTGATGCAGCAGGTCCCTGAAGAGATGACTTCTGCGGAAAATCGGGCCATCGAGCGCGAAGTCGCCGGAGCTGTTCAGGAACTGTTATTACAGCTTCCGGAAGAACAACGGCAGACTTTTCTGCTGCATCACTACAATTCACTGACGCTCTCAGAAGTTGCTGACGCCATGGAAACTTCATTGCCAACGGCCAAGAGTCGCCTGCGTCTTGCTCGGGAAAAGCTTCGTTACCTGCTGACCTGCCGTGGATTCTCAGAAGAATCATTTTTTGAAATGTGTTCATCAGAATCCTAAAACTCAACGTTCGGAGTTTCTGACCAATCTGTTTCGCCAAGGCAGTGTTCACTCTCTCAAGTACAAGAATTCATGCCATGCCTCACTTCAGCCGACTGACAGACATTATTACGTGCAGCATCACCGAGATTCTTTCGGTATCTCCGGATCCGGGACAAGCGCTGAAAGAAATACTCGAAGAGATGAACGAAGGGCTGGCCGCTTGCAGACGAAATGTCCGAACGTCGGCGAATAACGGCGAACGCCTGAAACGTGAGATTTCTGAGTACGAGGCTCAGCTCAAAGAATGGAAGGATCGCGCTCGCCAGTTTCTGGCCGATGGTGACGAAGATGGTGCTCGCGATTCTCTGAGACGCAAAGTGGAAGTTGAAGACCTGATCGCCGGCCTGCGCCCGGAGCTGGATGCCGCGAATTCCACATGGCAACACATGTTGAGAATTCAGAAGGCTCTGGAAGCACGGCAGGCGGAAGCCTCACGAAGAATGCAGGAGATGACAGGCTACATACCAGTTGATGAGACGCAGTCGGCAACAGCCGCCATGTCTGCGTCGGCAGAGGTCGTTGAGCGAGCCAATGAAGTAGAGGCCGAACTGGAAGCATTGAAACGCGAAATGAACTCATGACAATGGCAGATCTTGTGGTTTGTCGTGCAGTCAATAATGTTCTGCATCACCTGACAACGTTGGGGATGATTTCTCCTGAGCCCTCTCCTTTCTGCCTTGATGCGGAGAACAAGGCCGACCTGTCAGGAGTGATCGTAAGAGTTGCTGACGTCACCGCCGCCGTGATTGGGTTTCATCAGGACCCGGACAGCACTCAGTCACTGGTCCTTTCTGAACCCGTCTTCATGGCTGATGCGAGCTCGGAAGCCCTCGCGGTTTGGTTTCGACAGATCCTGTCGGCTGTTGTTGACCATGCCAAACAGTATGAATTTGCACAGATTCGCTTCCTTGATTGGGAGTCGCAGTGCAATGCCATGCCGTGGATCGCCAGAGAATTGGAACTCGCACAATTCTCTGCTCGGGCATCTGTTGTCGGCTGGAAAACGACTGCGGCAGAATGCCTGCTCAAGGCCAGCCACATTGCCACCGTGAGGCTGTCAACAGCAGCTCTGGATACCCCATCCGATGGCCCACACGCAGAATTGTCTCCGGCAGTCGGGCTGACCTCGGATCAATCCCCGACCCAGCAGCGTTACCAGGAGATAGCCTGTGCTCTCGATAGAATCCTGGAAAATACGGATGATCTGACAGGCCTGATTGCCCCGAATGCAAATGACCTGATGCAGAAGTGGAGTTCTGAGGAATGCACCCTGATTGTTGCTGAAGCAGAAACGGGAGTGGTAGGGCTCTGTGCTTTTGCTTTTAAGCCATCCAGAGATGATGGTGATCCTGCTTCAGGACAAATCGAATACGTCGGCGTATGCAAAGAGATGCAGCGTCAGGGGATCGCCACTCAAATGCTGGCTTACCTCTGTCGCGGAGTCAGCAGAGGTTATGACCGAGCGGTTGAAATAACAGCCTTCGCTGATGGGACCAATCTTCCGGCAAATTCATTCTACCGGCGATTTGGTTTTGAACCGCTCTGCCGCGGCAAGCTCTGGTATCGCGGACTCGACTCTGCAACGCCATGAAACAACAAGAGCCCTCGTGAAACACGAGGGCTCGAGATGAACAACAATCTAATGTTGTACTACTTAGCTTCAGCTGGAGCAGCGCCTTCGGCGGCTGGTGCAGCAGCTTCAGCTGGTGCAGCAGCTTCAGCTGGTGCAGCAGCTTCAGCTGGAGCAGCGCCTTCGGCTGGTGCAGCAGCTTCAGCTGGAGCAGCGCCTTCGGCCGCTGGAGCAGCAGCTTCAGCTGGTGCCATTTCAGCAGGAGCAGCCGGCGTTACTGGAACTGCTGGTGGTGATGCAGGCTCGCCGCAACCAACCTGAACGAATGTCAAAGCCAGGAACAGAGCTGAGTAGCCAAACTTCTTCATGATTCTCTCCAGAGTTTTTTTCGTATCCACGATTTACAACTCCGCCCTAAACGTCGGCCGAAGCTAAATCTACTGGGAATCACTCTATCAGTCCCTGGCAGAAAAACACCATCAGGTGTCAATAGCGGAGAACTTTTCTTGCCGTCCGGAACCAGGGGGACCTTTGGCGACGACTGGGGAGACGAGTTCCAATTGGCCGATCGTCCCAAAAATCGCGATTTTTCCTTCGAATTACTCTCAGCCTACCCGTGTTACTCCCGTTTTTTTGATCCGGGCCTTGCTTCAGCATCAAATGGTTGAAGCGGAAATAGACGAGATGGCATTCTGTGTTCACGCATCCTGCATTCCATTTCCTGAACAATGGCTGGATTCTGCTCGGCCAAATCCTGAGCTTCAGGACCATCAGCGACCAGATCAAAAAGCTCCGTCTTCACCAGCCCTTTTTCCAGGTTCTGACGAATGGCTTTCCACCGTCCAATCCGAAGTGACTGCTGCCCTCCATAACCCGGAAACTCACGGTACAGGAGTTCTCGCTCCTTCTGGGTTCCCGTTGTCAGCAGAGGAGAAAGGCTGATCCCATTCAAAACTTCCGGTACCGCTTCTTTAGCACCTGCGATCTCCAACAGAGTTGGTAACCAGTCTTCAAAGCCGCTCAAGAAGTCACTCTTCGTACCAGCGACAATTTGTCCCGGCCATCTGACAATCGCGGGGACACGCACACCACCCTCATAAAGCGAACCCTTAAGGCCCCGAAGATTCCCCACGCTTTCAAAGAACTCATAATCAACTTCCTGTTCCAGATGAGTCGTGCCGTTGTCCGAACTAAACACGACAACAGTATTGTCCTCAAGGCACAGTTCTTTCAGATGCTGCAACAATGCTCCGACATCACGATCCATATGACTGATCATCGCGGCATAAGCCGCGCGAGGAGT
>CAIJTV010000707.1:0-1526 GCA_903823635.1 uncultured Planctomycetaceae bacterium | reverse complement strand
TTGCCAATCCGATTGATTCGTTCATCATCGCGAAACTGCAGTCACAGGGCATGAAGCCGTCTTCGGAAGCTGATCGCGTGACTTTGCTGCGCCGCGCGACTTTGGATATCACCGGGTTGCCGCCGACGTTGGAAGAGATCGACGCATTCCTGAAAGATAAGTCGCCAAAGGCCTGGGAGAATGTTGTCGATCGCCTTCTCGCCTCACCGCATTACGGCGAGCGCATGGCGATCAGTTGGCTGGACAATGCTCGCTACGCCGACAGCAATGGATTTCAGGTCGACAGCAGTCGCGAAATGTGGGCGTGGCGCGACTGGGTGATCAAGGCTTACAATTCCAACATGCCGTTTGATCAATTTACCATTGAGCAATTGGCCGGTGACATGTTGGCCAATGCGACTCAGGATCAGATCATTGCGACGGGGTTCAATCGCAATCATCGCCTGAACGGAGAAGGCGGTCGGATTGAACAGGAATGGTTTGTGGAGACGGTCATTGATCGAGTCGAAACGACAGGGCTGACATGGCTCGGACTGACTCTGAATTGCTGTCGCTGCCATGATCACAAATACGATCCGGTTTCGCAGCGTGAGTTCTATCAGCTCTTTGCGTACTTCAACTCCGTCGAAGAATCCGGTGTACTGGCTCCGACGACAAGACGGGCCGAGAATACTCCTCCGTTGATGACGCTGTTAACGCCTGAGTTGGAACAGCAGCGAACAGAACTGCAGCAAGCGGTGGCCACGGCGACAATTCGACGCGATGACGTAGCAAAGACATTGCCCGAGCTGATGACTGCGTGGGAAGTTCATGTCAAAGCACGAGAGACCCGGGCGGTCTGGCAAATGCTTGAGCCTCGCAGCGTCACTTCGGTCGGTGGTGCGACGATGACTCGGCAGGGCGATGGCTCCTGGTTGGCCTCAGGGACAAATCCTGCGAACGATGAATACCGAATTGAGATTCCTCTGGAGTCCAATCGCCTGTCGGGCATTCTGCTGGAAACATTGCCCGATCCATCTCTCCCCGCTCAGAGTCTGGGGCGAGGGTTCAACGGGAACTTTGTGTTGACGGGTGTCTCTGCGGAGCTGCAAGTCGGCGATGCATCTCCTGTTGCCGTAGCGTTGAAGAAAGTTCAGGCGGACTATGAGCAGCCAAACTACACCGCGGCAAAAATCCGTCTGGATGTTCGGCCGACAGAGGGGCGAGGCACCGAATCGTTTGGCTGGGCCATCGACGGCAATGACCCCACAAAGAAGATTGCTCGCCGCGTTTTCTTTGCACCGGAAAGTCCGGTCGAAGCTGCTGTGGGTTCGGTGTTGATCATTCGCATCACTCACGATTCGCAGTTTGGGGATCACAATGCCGGGCGAATTCGACTTTCTGTTTCGGATGCGGACAGCGATCAGGTCGGTCTGGGCGATGGTGGGCTCCCCGCCGATGTTCGGGCCATTCTCAATCTTGCTCAGGAGTCCCGCAGTGCTGACCAGACGGCTCAACTGCAGAAGTATTTTCGCGAGCAAACAGAC
>CAIJTV010000706.1:0-1802 GCA_903823635.1 uncultured Planctomycetaceae bacterium | reverse complement strand
GTCGCTGATCGTGGCCGTCAGCAAGCCTCTGGTCAAAGAGAAAAACCTGCATGCTGGTAACGTAGTCAAAGTAGCGGCAACAGTCGCTGGCGGTGCCGGTGGTGGTCGCCCGGACATGGCCGAAGCCGGCGCGAAACTTGTCGAGAAGCTGGATGAAGCGATCGCAGCCGGAGCAGCCGAGCTAAAGAAGCAGTTAGGAGTGTAGCTATAGTAACGCAAGTTACGTAAAGCTCATCCCCGGATTGTCATCTGAAGCGAATTCTGAATTGTGTTCGCCGGAGCAGGGCAACTTCCTGCTCCGGACCACAGATCAAGACAGAGTAAAACCATGCAGGAAGAAATTGACCGACTGATGATGGAAATTCAGCGTTCGAAGTTTACCGAACGCCGGACGGAAGTCCGCCAGCCCTTCGCGCGGCCGGTCAAGATTCACCTGCCTCATGGACCAACGCTGAAGGCGTTTGCGAAAGACCTCTCATCTCAGGGCATCGGAATCATTACGGACGTCGAATTCCAGCCAAAATCCATCGCTGTGCTTGAGATTCACAGCGTAATGACAGATCCTGTTTGTCTCCGAGGCGAGGTCCGCTGGTGTGACAAACATGGCAAAGGCTGGTTCCTTATCGGCTGGAAGTTTATCGGAGTGTCTCCTCGACCAGCTTCGACGTGATCGCACATTACGCCGGATCCGTGCCCTGCCGTCACAATTCCAGAAACGACAGCGAAACTCCAAAGAACCAGAAGTCATTCGAACGGCCCTGAGTTGTTAGGTGATACTGGGCTCCAGCTGTGAGTCGCGTCTTGCCATTGATCCAGAAGTGAACACCAAGTTCGGGATAGACGCTGGCCAGAAGATTATACACCGCCTCCCGCTCACCTCGTTCGTCCACTGACTGATCGTCGTCATTATCGATGTGATCGTTCTCCGCGAGTTCACTGTGTTTGTTGCCGCCCAGGAATGTGCCGACTCCGACGAATGGAGTTAGCCGTGAGGGTGCCTGAAGCCGCAGTCCAAAGTCTCCACCCAGGAACCAGTCCTTTTCCGCAGTGCCGGCCAGACCCTTGATTCCGCCGCGAGTCTCCAGAACAGAACCGAAATAGTGAAAGGCTCCCAGTTCTGCCCCCAAAGCGAACGGATCATCCGATGCCGCACCACCGACATAGATCCCGCTACGATCGGCTGCATGTCGAGCATCAATCGCCTGCTTCATCATGCGTTGAGCTTTGTCGACATCATCCCCGGTATAGGGATCATCGTACTTCTCTTCATAAACGGCATCATCCATTGCCCATCGAGACGTACCAAGCCCGGCACATCCATTGATGAAGGCCATCATCAGGACCAGCAGACCTGTCGCGGACAAAGATTGATGTGACGAGGTTCTCAGAAGATGAATCCCGGATTGCGCGAACGAAACTCAGCAACGCAGACACCGAACTGAATCACCTATGCCCGCCTCGGCTGACATACCAACAGACCAGAGGCAGAGTACACTCGCTGTTAGAACTCACTCAACGCCGCATGTTCACCCGTCAGTCATCGCAGATACGAAAACACACATCCGCATTCATGAATCGGCAGATTCTGCCGATTCAGTTTGCAGGCAAAGACGAGGGTTCGCATTCGATGTGAGTTATCCAGGCGGGCGCGTGAGGTCGATATCAATCGGTACGGCAGAAATCTTGTCGACGGAGCGACAGGTTTACGGTACGACGCCCCCTAGTATGTTGAATCTGACGCGGTGAGATTTTCATTGCTATCGACGGAACTTTGGAGTCTGATCACGGCCTGCAGCCGGGAT
>CAIJTV010000705.1:0-4302 GCA_903823635.1 uncultured Planctomycetaceae bacterium | reverse complement strand
TCTTCCATGCGGTCCGTGTACTTAAGCTCAATGCCTCGAGCTTCCAGGACCGGAGCCAGTTCATGGAACCGCTCCGACGGCCGATGATGACCATTGTCGCCCATGAAGAGCAGCTTCAGGTCAGCAGCGGTTGCGGTGCTGGTGGCTGTCAGAACTGCCATCAGCGCAAGGGAGCGGAGGAGAAAGGCAGCAAGGGAGACAATAGTTTTCATTGGGCACCGTGGGGGTGGGGAGGCCATGAAACGCGAACTCGATAAGTAATCTCATCATCGAGCTCTACGGTACTTCAGTGTCGAATCAAATGGGACTGAAGACAGGACGAGCGGCAGGGGATCGCCTCGGAGGGCTGACACCCTGCCGCTCGCCGGAGCGCGGACGACAGAAAACTAACCGAGCGTAAACTCCGGCAACCGCACAATCTCTCCGCCTTTCAGCGCGGATTCGTGAGCACAGATGCCGACGCAGGTCCAGTTGGCGCTGGTCACAGCGTTTGGACGTGGATCGCGGTCTTCGAGCAGGGCATTCAGCATTTCGTTGACAAGGTGAGGATGTGAGCCACCATGGCCGCCGCCCTGCAGGAACGACAGGTGATCCGCGTCGTGAATTTCTGATGGCATTGTGAACTTGCGAATAGGCTCGGGCAGCAAATGAGCATAATCCGGAATCGTGACCTTCTCCGGAATCTGCGGCTCGGGCTTCTTCGCCGTGTGAATTACATGCGGCTCGTGCTCAATCAGAGTCCACTCGAAGCTCTTCTTCGTGCCGTACACGTCGAAGCTCTCGCGATACTGGCGAGCCACATCGTACAGGCAGCGCCAGATGTGAGCCGTCAGGTCAGTGTCTTTGATCTTGATGTGACAGGTTTCCAGAGCAAACTTGTTGCCGGACTTCTGAGCGATGTCGTCGCGAACGGTACCGCTTCCAAAGCAGCTCACGTACTCGGCAAGACCATCAACCAGACCAAGGCACGGGCTGACGACGTGAGTTGCGTAGTGCATTGGGATCATTTTTTCCCAATACGCCGGCCAGCCATCCATGTCCTGAGGATGTGAAGCGGCCAGATGCTGAATCTTACCGAGTTCGCCCTTCTTGTACATCTCTTTGATGAACAGGTATTCGCGGCTGTACACGACGGTTTCGGCCATCATGTACTTCAGGCCGGTCTTCTTGACCTTCTCAACAATCTGTCGGCATTCGTCAATCGTCGTTGCCATTGGCACGGTGCACATGACATGTTTGCCGGCGTCGAGAGCCTTCAGTGACATCCACGCATGGTCGTTGATTGGGCTGTTGATGTGAACGAAGTCGATGTCTTTGTCAGCCAGCACTTCGTCATAGGTGCTGTAACGCTTGTCGATCCCAAACTGGTCGCCGCACTTCTTCAATTCCGCCGGATCGCGTCGGCAGATGGCTGCAACGTGGGCATTCGGATGAGCCTGGTAAATCGAAATGAACTCGGCACCAAAGCCGAGTCCGACCATTGCCACATTGAACTGCTTCGCCATCGTTTGCTCCAGAAGTCGGTTGGTAAAGAATGCGGGTTCGCTGCTGTTCGCATTGAGTTTCGCAGATAGTGCCCTGCAGGACATCGACTCGCCATGAGAAATCGCGCAAAAGACTTGAGTTTTTTCACCGAGACCCAGATAGTGACGCGGAAAACATTCAGTCCGATCAGAGGCGAACTCATGAAGAATCGTTCCGTTGCATTGCTGCTGGAAACCTCCAACGCCTACTCCCGTGGCCTGTTGGATGGCATCATTGGTTTCGTCCAGCAACATCGAAGCTGGTCGGTTTATTTGCCGGAACAGGAACGAGGCGCTGATCCGCCGGACTGGTTGCGACGCTGGAAAGGCGATGGCATTATTGCTCGGATTGAGACCCATGAAATCGCTCGCGCCGTTCGAGCCACTCGCCTGCCTGTGGTTGATGTCAGCGCGGGTCGCTTCATTGAGGAAATCCCGTGGCTCGAAACTGACGACCAGAGAATTGCTTCGTTGGCCGCTGATCATTTGCTGCAACGTGGCTTTCGGAATCTGGCTTTTTGCGCTGATCCGGGATTCAAGTGGTCCGTCCTGCGCGAGCAGCAATTTGCGAGGTCCGTCGCAGAAGCGGGAGCTCAGTATTTTCTGCACGAGTCCGTTCCGCGAACAGATCCAGGTTATTCATGGAATCGTGATCGCAGAAGTTTACTCAACTGGCTGCGAAAACTTCCGCGACCAGTTGGTATCATGGCATGTTATGACATCAAAGCTCAGCAGTTACTTGCGATCTGTCGCGATGAAGGCATAGCCGTTCCGGATGAAGTCGCTGTCATCGGCGTCGACAATGATCGCCGCCTGTGTGAACTTTGCGATCCACCACTTTCGAGTGTTGTGCCGAATTCCTGGAAGACTGGCTTCGAAGCCGCTTCCCTGTTGGATCGCATGATGTCTGGCGAGAACGTCGGCAATCATCCGCGTCTGATTCCACCGCTCGGTGTGCAAACTCGACAATCCACAGATGTTCTCGCCATCAACGATCCGGATATCGTCGCGGCGCTGCGATTGATCCGAACAAAGGCCTGCGATGGCATCAGTGTGCAGCAAATCGTCAAGCAGATCCCGATGTCTCGACGAGTCTTCGAGAGTCGTTTTCAGAAACTTGTAGGCCGCACTCCGCATGCCGAGATTCTGCGTTTACGCATTGATCGTTGTCGGCAACTGCTTGCAGAAACGGACCTTCCCCTGACAGAGATCGCCCGTGCCGCCGGATTTCCTCATGCGGAGTATCTGTCCGTCACTTTTAAGCGAGAAGTCGGCGAGACACCTCGCGAGTTTCGCAACAATAACCGTAGCTCTCAACGAAACACGCCTCGTGAGCCGAACTTGTGACCGTTGCGGAAAGCTATGGTGCTTGTCCCGCGGAGCCCTGAGATAAATTCACAATCAACTCCGGTATTGGAAGTTGTCGGGGGAATGCACAGCACATCACCAGCGACTCGGCTTGAAATCGGCACCACGTTTGAGATAAGCACTCGAGAGTTCGCAGGTCGTTCGACGAAGACGTGTCGTAGCCGCTAGAGTTCCGAGTATTCGAAAACTGAATCCACTACGACAAGACCTGTACCGATTTTGGAATAGCCTGAGATGAGCCTGAAGAAACATCCAACGGGAGATTACTCGTTTGTACCGGGCATTGCTCCTTATTCCTGTGGAGTCATTGCGAACAAAGGCTTCGAAGTCGTTCACGTAACACTGCGAACGATGGTGGGCTGGCGGCAGGGATTTGACTTGATTGACATCTTTCTTCGTAATGCCGGACGACCGCATGCCGCGCTGTGTGCAATGTCGTTGCGTTGCCCGAAGCCATTTACGTTTGAAGGCTTCAGCGAATTCAACTTCCAATACGCAGCGATCCTGAAAGATTGGGGCGTGTTTGTTGATGGAGTGAATCCGGTCGCCCGGACACATATCGCACCGCGACTGGTGCCGCCAACGGAACCATCCTTGTATGCCTTCGCTTTCACACGGCCAATTGCGAACGGCGACGTCCCGACATTTGTGGTTGCGGGGGCAGGAGAACTACCGGAGGGCATCCTACAGCGTGACGGTATCATTGAGCTGGAGAACATTTCTCCGGGCGGCATGAAGTCCAAGGCTGCATTCGTGATGGATCTGATGGAACAGCGACTGCAGAAACTGGGAACATCGTGGGATGCGGTGAATCGCACCAACGTTTACGCCGCACATCCTTGTGACGACATCATTCAGAATCTGATTAATCCGCGGATCAGAAAAGCAGGACTCTTTGGAGTCACATGGCACGATTCTCGACCGCCAATTGAAGAAATCGAATTCGAAATGGATGTTCGCGGCGTGGTTTCTGAAATCATGCTCTGAGTGGCACTACGCTCGAAGACTGCAGCCCAATGGCAGTCACTATTCATCAAAGCAGCAAGCAGACACTGGGTGCCGTCAGCCATCACTTCAATTCTGAAGGCTACGGCATTTGCAAAATACCTGCTACTGTTCAAAGTGAGTGCCTTTGAACTCCGTCCTATTGCTCACTTAAACACATCCGGCACGAAGCCGCTGGGGCTGTTCGAACCAAATGCGTCGACTAGGCTATCGTCCGCCGTTGCTCATCAGTCGAACATAGTGTTGCGAGAACTGTTCCAGACTCATTTTGTCGAGTCGAATGCCGGCTTGTTCGAACATGCCGCGAGTTCTTCGGCTGCCCTGCCACTCCTCGGGATCGACAAAGCCGTCGCCATTGCCGTCGAGTCGCTTGAATGACTCGGATGCCATCACTGCTGGATCGCCG
>CAIJTV010000704.1:0-7309 GCA_903823635.1 uncultured Planctomycetaceae bacterium | reverse complement strand
GTGAATACATTCTGGAAATGGATCCACAGTCAACGCGCAATCGCGAAGAGCAACTGGAAGAACTTCGCGAGGCCATGGCTGACATCCCGGGAATCGTCACGGCCGTCGAACAGCCCATTTCACATCTGATCTCGCACATGCTGTCAGGCGTAAAGGCCCAAATTGGGATCAAAATCTTCGGGGATGACCTGGAGATCCTGCGGCGCAAAGCCGACGAAGTCAAGGGCGTGATTTCAGCAGTTCCCGGCGTCAAAGACCTGATCGTTGAACAGCAAACAACGGTGCCTCAATTGCGGATCGAACTGGATCGAGATCGTCTGCTCCAGTATGGATTGAGTGCGGCCGATGTGAACGAGTTCATCGAAACCGCCATGAACGGGCATAGTATCTCCGAGATTCTTCAAGGCCAACGATCTTTCGATCTCGTCCTGCGTCTGGAAGAAGATGCCCGCGAAAACCTCGACACTCTGCGACGCCTGGCCATCGATCTTCCAGAAGGCGGCCAGGTGCCATTGGAAGCCGTAGCCAGAATTTATGAATCCGGCGGTCCGAACACGATCAACCGAGAAAAGGTCCGCCGCAGAATTGTGGTTCAATGCAACGTGGCAGATCGAGGTCTCGTAGATGTTGTGCAGGAGATTCAGGCGAAACTTAAAGACCTGCAATCATCGCTGCCACAGGGTTACTACATCGAATTCGCCGGACAGTTTGAGAGCCAGCAAAAGGCGTCTCGCATGCTGGGACTCCTGTTCCTGGTCGCGATGCTGGGTGTCTTCCTGGCTCTGTTCACGATGTTTCGATCAGTCAATCTATCGTTGCAGGTCATGGCCGCGCTTCCGATGGCTTTTATCGGATCCGTGGCGGCTCTGGTGTTAACTCATCAGACACTGACTATTGCCGCGATGGTTGGCTTTATTTCGCTGGCGGGCATCGCGTCTCGCAACGGGATTCTGCTTTTGAACCACTACTTGCATCTGGTTCGTTACGAAGGCGAACAATGGACCAAAGAGATGATTGTCCGAGCAGGCCTGGAACGACTGGCCCCGGTCTTGATGACAGCCCTGACGGCGGGGATTGGACTGATCCCGCTGGTCCTTGCTGCGGATCAGCCGGGCAAAGAAATCCTTTATCCCGTCGCTACTGTGATTCTGGGCGGTGTGATCAGTTCCACATTGCTGGACTTCTTTGTGCATCCCGCGCTGTTCTGGCTTTTCGGACTAAAGGCCGCCGAGTCCGTTGTCGGGGCAGAGCAGTCAGAAGTTGAATTGACCGAAGAGCACCACTAAGAGCTATCGGAACCGAATCAACTACGCCGAAGCCGTTGATTCATTCGGGACTGAATCCTCTTCCTGCTGGACTGACTGAATCATTAACATAATCGCGCCAGCGACAAGGAAGGAATCGGCAATGTTGAAGATGGGATAGTCATACGTGCCAAAGCGGAATCGCAGAAAGTCTCGCACGGCCAGCGCGGGTTCAGGGTCGTTCGGAAAATGTTCGCCGTGCAGTCCGAGTCGGTCGTAACAGTTTCCGAGTGCTCCTCCGGAAACCATCGCGAGAGCTACTGTCAGCCATAAGCTGGCCGCGGCACCTCGAAAAAACAACCAGTAAACAATCCCGACAACGGCAACCACACTCAGCAACGCGAAGCCTGAAGCAAAACCTTGCCCCATGCCCCACAGCGCGCCGGCATTAAGGCTGGTGTGAAGCTCAAACTTGAGCCAGCCATCGATCAGCCAACCTGTCCCCTGAAAGACTCCACCAAGTCGATTGAAGACCACAGACTTGCTGATCAAATCCGTCGCAAGTGCCACGATTGTCAGAGCAGCATAGACACCAATCCGAGTCCGTGGATAAGCAGTCATCAGCGACCTTTTTCCTTGATCCTTTCACACTCGACACAATTCCGAGCGTGGGGAATCGCCTGAAGGCGAGCCTTGGGGATACGTGCCTTTGCTTCCGGTTTACCCTGCTCGGTGCAGGCTTCGCAAAGTCCGTAAGTACCATTATCAAACTTTTTCAAAGCGTGCGAGATCTCTTCCAGAACGCCCTGATCACTTTCCACAAGCTGCAGAGAAAACTCCAGATCCCAGGCGTCAGAACCCATTTCCGCCATGTGATTGGATGACCGGGATTCGCTTCCCGCTTCGGAACCGGAAAACGCCTCTTCCTGAAGCTGCTCGACGTCTCCTCGCAGACGAGCCTGCAGAAGTTTGAGCATCTTCCGAAATTCAATCAGTTCTTCCGGCTTCATTTTGGCAGAGCCCCGCGAGGAAAGTGTTGATGCGGCAGGGACATCGGACGACGTCCCAATGAGGGGCCGGATTATTGAGAAGCCCGTTTTCCCGGTCAAGGAACCCACCCCAGGGGATCACGAAACTCGCTCAACAATTCACTTCCTCACCGGATAAACGCACTTTCCCCATGCAAAACATCGAGGAAACGCTGGAACTGTAACTTTCCCTCGCCTGTCTCCACCAATTTAACGAAACCGCAGCGATGTCACATTACGGATGAAAATCGTCTACTTGACGTACAAGAACTCGTTCGAGTTCAGAATGACGTGGCACAGATCGGCCAGAGCGGCCTGCTCTGGCGAAACGGCGGATGAGTCCTCGCGAAGGATGGACAGCCGACGCGAATGAGAACTGGAGTCTTCAAGGAGCCCCGGAACCGGTTCGAATTTCCAGAAGGCCAGTGTCGATGGCCCGGGACCTTCGGAGCTGAGCAACAACTGATCAACGCCAAGAGCCGTGGCCGAAAGACGCACATCGTCGATCAATCCATCAAAACTGCTCTCGGCAGCTCCCTGCCGGAATCCCAGTGTCAGCGGCAAATTGTTTTGCAGACCGTCAATCACACTGTGAGGAACAGATACTGAACCGAGCGTCTCATCTGCGTTGGCCAAATTCTTCAGGTTAAAAGTTACGACTCCGGATTCCGAAACAGTTGTCGCGGGTTTAAATGTCACGGCAACGAAGTACGGAGTGTTCAGCTCGACATGCTGATCAGAGAACAACGCCGCTTCTTTGACACTTCCATCGACGGACTTTCCAAACAACTGCATGACCAGCGTTTGCGGTTTTCGTCGCGACCCTTTCCCGGTAATACCGAGCATCCATCCGACCTGTTTGGCATCTCCGTTCCACTTCGCCGCAATGGCCCGCACAGCACCAGTCTCATGGATCGATCGAACCTGAAAACAGGCCTCTATGGTAAACTCAGTGGCATTCATCGCGTCATTGGAGTCGATTGCCATTCTCAAAGGCTTGTCTTCCGGATTCACGATCACAGCCTGGCCATCTCGATACGGCAACCGACCAATCGGAATTGATGCGGTATCAACTTTTCCACGCTCGCCAACAATTCGCTCCTGCTGTTCGCTCAGGAATTGCTCCGCATCTCGAAGTTCTGATTCTGAGGGTTCGCGGCCAAAAGCTCGTTCCCACAGCGCTGTGATTTGTGAAGAAGTCGGTTGCGATGATGATACCCCGCTCTGCGTGTTCAACAGCGACGCCGCAAACTTCGCTCCATGGTTCATCATAATCTGACTATTGAAGAGCAACAGCGACTGCACGGGCGATGTCGTTGTGTCTCGAGATGATGTGCTGGAGAAAAACAATGGCAGATCAAACGCATCCAACAACGAGTCCCGCTCATTCCTCATCACACGCATATAGATGGAACGTCGAGGAACATCCGACTGTACCCCGGGACCTCCGGCAGTCAGATCCAACTGGCCTGAAGCTGCAAGAATCGCATCACGGATCTGCTCCGCATCCAGTCGATGAGTTGAGAATCGCCAGTATTCGCGATTCAACGGATCCGTCAACTGATACTCCGCCATGTGAGAATGCTCGGCCGCCTGCCGGTAGGTCGCCGATGTGACAATCAGACGATGGAGATTCTTCATGCTCCATCCTCCGCGAACAAAGTTCAGCGTTAACCAATCAAGCAATTCCGGATGCGTGGGAGGTCCGCCCAGAGTTCCGAAATCGCTGGCATTCTGAGCCAGCCCGCGTCCAAAATGGCCCTGCCAGATTCGATTGACGATCACTCGAGTTGTAAGAGGATTATCCGGCTGAGTCACCCACCGAGCCAGCGCTGCTCGCCGACCTGTTGTCGTTTGCTGTGGAGATAGCGCAGGGATCTCCATTTCATCGGGATTAAGAATGCTCAAAACTCCCGGCTCGACTTCCATCTTCCGCTTCGGGATCTTTGTGACCGGGGCCTCGTTAGAGACATCTGTAACAACAAGTGCCGTGGGAAGAGCTTTGGGCTTTAAGCCGTCATGCTTTGCCAGTTCACGTCGCAAAGTCAGCAACTTCTCTTTGTCGTCGCCTTTGATTCGGTTATCGAGACCATCGTACTCGTAGTCCACCTGCCGCCAGGCGATTTCAAAAACCTGTTGTTCATGCGAAGTTCTTTTTGCATCCTCCGCTTTCAGCAGATCCTGAATGTCCGCCGGAAATTTCTCGAATGCATCCTGCTTCGCTTTGGCTCGATAAGGGGCTTCCAAGGCAGCAATCTGTTCCCGAATCTCAGCAGTCGCCTGTTCCCACTGTTTCAGTTGCTCCGCATGGCTGCTTTGCTCTGCGGTAGAAGCCACGACTCGCTTATCGTCCGGACGGATGGCCTCAAAGAACGCACGCAGACGATAGTAGTCTTTCTGCAGAATAGGGTCATACTTGTGATCATGACACTTGGCACATTGCAGCCCAACACCAAGGAATACATCGCCGGTTGTGTCCGTGACTTCATTGAGAATCAGATCCCACTGACCGCGAGCATCCCGATTGTTATATTCGTAAATCCAATGACGCAGATAGCCCGTGGCAACCAGTGCGTCCGGACTGTCTGGAAAAAGTTCATCGCCGGCCAATTGTTCCTGCGCAAATCGATCGTACGGTTTGTCACTGTTTAGAGACTGAATGACGTAGTCACGATATCGCCATGAGTCGGGGCGATAATGGTCGATGCGATAACCGTCCGAGTCCGCATAACGCACAACATCCAGCCAATGCCGGGCCCATCGTTCCCCATACTGAGGCCGCTGAAGCAATCGATCAACCAGCTTTTCATAGGCGTCGGGAGAAGCATCCGCTTCAAATTCGGCGACTTCGGCGGGTGTCGGTGGCAACCCGATTAAGTCAAAAGAAAGTCGACGAATCAAGGTCGCGCGATCAGCCTCCGGCGCTGGGGTCAACTGATGAGAAGTCATCTGTTTCAGCGTAAATCGATCGATCTCATTTCGACTCCACACGTCGTTCTCAATTTCCGGCGGCGCATGATCTTGCAGGGGCTGCAAAGCCCACCAGGCTCGATCTTCGTCTGTGAAGCCCGTCTTGCCATGAGTGGTCGCAACCGGCTTCCCGTCAGACTTTGGCCACGGAGCACCACGGCGAACCCATTCTTCAAGGATTGCAATTTCAGCATCCGGAAGTTTACCGCTCGGCGGCATTTCGAAGGACTCGAAACGAACGGCTTGTAACAGCAGGCTCTCGTCAGGATTCTTCGGCACAAGAGCCGCTCCGGATTCTCCGCCGGCCAGAATCAATTCTCTGGCATCAAGCCGCAGCTGCCCCTTCTGTTTTGCTTCGCTATGACACTCATAACAGCGATCCACAAGCAGCGGACGAACTTTGGATTCGAAAAACGTCAGATCCTCAGCAGAGAACTCCGCCGGAGAATCCTGTTCCTGCGCGATGCCGACCTTGGGCTGAAATACAAAGACGGCGAGAACAAGAATCGGGGCAAATCTCGGCATGATGAATCGTCGCATGTTTAATTGCTCAACGCCAGACGCAGATTTCATCTCAGTCAACCTCTCACCATGACTCAAGCAAACAGTTCCTTCACGGCCTGGCCCTTGCCATCCTGAGTCACGTAGAACGGGCGGCCTTCAATATCAAATCCAGCCTGCGGACTGATGCCCATCGCAGTCATGATCGTTGCGTGTAGGTCCGCAATGGAGACGGGATTCTCAACGGCAATCAGAGGTCTCTGATCGGCAGTCTTGCCATAGACGAAACCGCGCTTCATCCCGCCGCCAAACATCACGACGTTGGTCCCGCCAGTAAAATGACGATGCAGTCCATAGTGCTTCATTTCGGATACGGCTTCAACTCGTTCCGTCGCCTGGTCGGCCGCATTAGAGCCAGGAACCCCTTCAATCAGCGCATCCCGACTGAACTCCGAAGCAATAACCACCAGAGTTCGATCCAGAAGTCCTCGAAGTTCCAGATCTCTGATCAACTGCGCGATGGGCTGATCCATTTCTGCATGCATGCGTGCCACCGTTTCATGACCATTCGCGTGAGTATCCCAGTGCAGAAACGGAACATACTCTGTCGTGACTTCAACAAATCGAGTCCCGGCTTCTACAAGTCGGCGAGCTAACAGGCAACCACGGCCGAAGCGACTGTTGTCATATAGCTTGCGGCTTTCTTCGGGTTCGAGGCTGATATCAAAGGCTTCGCGATCTTTTGAGCTCAGCAATCGATAAGCGTTGTCGAGAGACCTCAGCATCGACTCCTGCTGATAGTCGCTCAAGAATTCGCGTTCAGGACTCTGATCCACGAGTCGGCGGAACAATTTGTTCCGACTGGAAAATCGATCGCTCGTCATCGCACCCGGCGGACAAACGGATTGAGCTGCGTCTTCTGGAAACGGAAGATTCATCGGACCAAATTCCGATCCAAAGAATCCGGCCGTCGTGAACGCCTTCAACTCTTCGCTTTCCCCAACTCCTTCCAGTCGCTGTCCCACATTGACGAACGCCGGCATGACAGGATTCACGGAGCCCAAAATGCGAGCCATCCACGAACCAATATGAGGACAAGCAACGGTCTGCGGGGGGACATAACCTGTGTGCCAATGATACTGGTGCCGAGAATGCAGGATGCTTCCCAGATCCGGCTGAACCGCAGAGCGAATCAACGTGGCACGGTCCATCACAGAGGCGATCTGCTCAAGCCCCTCGCAAATCTTAAGACCACTCACCGCCGTGTCGATCGCGGGAAAAGTGCTCAGCATATCTTTGACGGGGAGCCCCACTCGAAACGGCTCATAGTGTTTCGGATCGAACGTATCCGGAGCGGCCATGCCGCCACCCATCCAGATCAGGATGCAAGCGTCGGCCGTTGCCCTCGGGTGGACGGCATTGAGATTCACCTCTCCACGAAGCTGGCGAGGAGCGGACGCCGCCAAAGCAGCCGTCGATGCAGCCGCCATGGTCCGCAAAAAATCACGCCGCAGAACACTTTCGGGAACACTTGAGTCATTCAGGAACTGCACGTTGAACACTCCG
>CAIJTV010000703.1:0-4161 GCA_903823635.1 uncultured Planctomycetaceae bacterium | reverse complement strand
TTTGTTGTGACACGGGACCTGCAGGTATTGGGTCGATGCTGAGATCCCGAATAACAGAGCAGCCCCCAGCCAGAACCCCCACACAGGAAACCACGGCGGGCAGAACCATAACAGGATCAGCCCTGTGATACCTTCCACCAGCATCGGCAAACCGACAACCCACGCGATTCTGTCACAATGCAACCGTTCGAACTCGGCTGACTCGGCCTGACCCACGAAGGCCATTAGCGGGTAACTGACTTTCTGAACCATCCAAATCAGGCCTGTCATGTACAAAGTAGCAGCCAGATGGGCCAAAAAGATTGCCTGGGCCATCAGATCACTCATGCACGGAACCTTTAGCCAGTTTGATCGAAGAAAAGTTACTGGGGATCGCACCGAAAGGCTATCCCGCACATCGAACAGAAGATTAACAGACTGACTCAGTAGTCCAGCGTCCAGTGGCTCCCCCCAACACTCAGTCGTAGTCAACACTGGCACTCATCAATGCGGAACAGGCAGACCTGAGTCAGTTTAGCGAGCTGGCTCGCGGCTATTTCGATGGCAACAATTGCAAAGCATCCACGACAACGTAGCCATCTGTGTCTTTATTCGAAACGGTGACGACAATCTTGTCATCAGTTCGCAGATTGTAGGTTCCAAGAGAACAGAAAAGACCATCTTGTGATGGCTGCTTTTTCTGATTGATGATGAGATCGGATACTGAGCCATTGACGCTGACCGTCACCGGAACATTGGACGCGCGATTCGAATGTGAGGAGTAAGCAAGGCAAAGCTCGTGCACTCCCGTCACCACAGCGGTCAGTTCCCAGCGGAGCGATTTCTGCCCTTTCTCCATATCGCCGTCATGCAGATAGCCGGTTCCGACATACTTTGTGGATGACGTGCTGGATGTCCACGTACCGGAAAGCTTTGCGTCGGAGTCGTCCAGCACAAGTCCTTTCAAAGACGCCTTCGTAATCAATTCCTGCTTCTTCAAACCCGGGGGAAGATCCAGCACCTGACCATCGTTCACGAGTTGTTCACGCAACGCGGCATAGGGCAGATCCTGAAGTGCTTTGTTGGCTCTGATCGCCTGAACAGCCGCTGTCGCTGTGCTTTGACCGAGAATCATAAACACAGGCTCCATGCGGATGGAGCCGTAGGCGATATGGGAAGACGACAGACATACCGGAACGCTCAGATTAGTCACCTGCCCGCGTGCCGGAATCACGGACTTGTAGCTGATCAGATACGCTCCTCCGGGAGAAACCTGAACATCACCTTCGTTCTGCACGAACCCATCAGCCGTGATGTAGCGACGGACGTTGTGAGAATCCATATTGTAACTTCCCAACCCGACGGAATCCTCGGCAACTCGAGTTCGTCGACAATCAAGTTCGGTAACAACATAGTCGCTGACCATGCGACGAGCTTCGCGAATATAAAGCTGATGCGGCCAGTTTCCATTGTCGACGAATTCGTCGGCTGGAAGGCCCCACTGCGCCATGTGCTGTCGCACGACCTCTGGCACACGCGGATGATTGGCCAGCGTCCACATGAGTCCCTTCTGATAGTCTTCATGGTCTCGAATAATGGACTCACGCTCTTCGTAACTCGCCTCGGGATAGAGGTAATTTCCGCCCAGATAGTCGGTCGAGAAAGCACAGTTATTGTTCGTATCTGTCTTCCCGTTGGGCATCATGTCAGGACTGATCGGAACCCGCAGATCTCCGGCTTCGAAGTTGCGAAACAGCAGTTCATAGCGTTTCTCATCGTATTGATCGGGCTTCGGAAACGGGACACGATTGCCCGGAGCTTTGCTCATGCACATCCGGAAACAGTACGCCTGAACTCGATGATCGCCGGTTCCGTCTTCACCGGGACCGGCATTCTCGACTTCGGCCACAAGTCCACTGGACGGATCACCTGGCGTCAACCACGGATCAACATTCTTCAGGAAGCGATGATTATGCAGGTTCGCTTTGACCTGATTGCCATTGAGGGTTTCGCCATAGACTGAGTTGGCTTCACGCCCGACGGTATAATTCACGCCGGCTGCTGCCATCAGATCACCTTCATAGGTCGTATCGATGAACTGCTTTCCGCTGAAGATCTTTCCGGACTCCATTGTGATCGAAACAACTCGCCCCTCGGCGATCGTCACGCCTTTCTCACGATTCAGACGTTCTCGCATCAAGACTTTGACGTTGGCTTCTTTCAGCATCTGATGAAAGACAGTCTCTGCTACTTTGGGTTCGAACGTCCACATGGCATCTTCACTGGGCCGGTAACGAGGATAGTCTGAAGACTTCTCCTGAACCCATGCGGACGGCTGATCATAGTGCCGACGAATCCGCTGATAAAACTCCCGAGCAACTCCCCCGATCACCCTTTTGTCACCACTATCGGTGAAGCCAAGTCCTCCGGACGTGAGTCCTCCAAGATGTGAACTGGGCTCAATCAGGATCACAGAATGGCCCAGGCGAGAGACCTGAACAGCAGCAGCGACACCGGCCGATGTACCTCCGTAAATCACAACATCCACAGATGTCTCATCGGCAGAAAGCCGGACCTGTGGCAGTGCAACCATAAAGCTGGACATCGCCGCAAAGAATATGATGGTGCTGAAGACTGAACGTTCCTGAGACGCCCGCCGCGTTGATTGAGTGTTGAGTGGCATGAGCTGACTTTCCCTTAAAACATCCATTCACGTTTAAGTCGATACGCGGTTATGAGTCGAGCATGCAATGCGCCGTATCTCGAATCATCACGTTGCAATCGCGGAGTTACTAAAAACCAGGTTATCGCCGTTGTCACCATAAACCAGCCCTGTGCAACGCCCGAGGCTGATCGTAACGACTGGCGCGATCATGGGGAATTGTCGCGATAACTCCGCCTCGTTTTGATCAGGACAGAGTAATCCCGGCGTTGCAGATCCCCCAATCGATACCACGGATTCCCCGGATCTTGCGTGAATTCAGAATGTTTTGACGGTTCTGAGCTAATGTTGACGTGACACATCCTGCGCTGTTTTTCTGACGCGTATGAGGTACTGCGGTGACAGCACACCGCTGACTCCACGAGGAACGAGACCCGATGACTTCCATTTCAACTTTGAATAGTGAACCGCAGCTCAACCTCCAGGGAAAAGAAGGCCCTGGCGAATCCGGTTCGACTTCGACTTCGTCGCCGTTCCCTGAGGGATACTGGGTGCTCGTTCGCAGCTCTGCGGACGGGAACTCCAATCATCGTGTGAACGTGGGTGGACCGACATTCGCCGTTGGACGTCATCCCTCCAACAGCCTTTGCCTGAGCGACAGTACGGTCTCCGGACGACACGCAGAAGTCCTGACGATCAATAAGGATCTGTTCGTCAGAGATCTCAACAGCACTAACGGAACCTTGTTAAACGGACGACGAATTCAGCATCTGACTGGACTTCGTTCGGGCGATGTTCTGCACTTCGGCAGCGTGATGTATACACTTCAGTCATCCACCGACGAATGCACGAGTTCGACAGTCACCGCTGATGTTTCCGCAGATGCACTCGCTCAATTGCAGTTCGACAAACTTCTGCGTCGTCCGGCATTGCGGCCGTATTTTCAGCCCATCATACGCCTAAGCGACACGGCTCGAGTGGGTTTTGAAATTCTGTCGCGCAGTTATCTGCTTGGACTGGAAACGCCTGAGAAAATGTTCCGCGTCGCCGCATCACGAAACGTGGAGGCAGAACTCAGTCAGGTCTGCCGCACAGAAGGGCTTCGCATTGGCGAATCTTTGCCGGGCACAGAGTTCTATTTGAATACGCATCCGGCCGAGATTATCGGAACCGAGCTATTTCCTTCGCTGGAACAGCTTCGATCCGAGTTTCCGGAAATGCAGATCGTGCTCGAAGTTCATGAAGGTGCAGCAGCCTCAAGTGCCTTGTTGCTGGAGATTCGCCGCGTCACTCGAGAACTAAAAATGGGGCTCGCCTATGACGACTTTGGAGCCGGCCAGGCACGCCTCAAAGAACTCTTTGAGGTCCCTCCGGATGTATTGAAGTTCGATGTCAAGTTTGTGCATGGTCTGCCATTCACGACTCCTCAACACAGAGCCACGATTCAATCGCTGATCCGAATTGTGAAGGATCTGAACGTCGTGCCACTCGCTGAAGGCGTCGAAACAGTCGACGAAGCT
>CAIJTV010000702.1:0-6885 GCA_903823635.1 uncultured Planctomycetaceae bacterium | reverse complement strand
TTTTCCCGGCTACCGATGCCGAACGACTGATGGCCAATGACCGCACAATCATGGCCGGGGACAAAGTCGTCAATCTGGAGGAAACAATCACCTCCGCCGGTGCGAAACGGACTTACCATGCGACAAAAGCTCCGCTCCGCGATGCAACCGGGAGGGTCTCAGGGCTGATCGGCGTCGCTCGTGACATGACTGAGCGGAGAGCCATCGAAGACGCACTGCGCGTCAGCGACGATCAGTACCGCGAATTGGCCAACGCCATCCCACAAATTGTCTGGACCGCCAGTCCGGATGGTGCCGTGACACACTTAAACTCAAAGACTGTCGAATACACCGGCCTGGCGGAAACCGATTTAACCGGCTGGTCGTGGCAAAGTGTAATCCACTCGGATGATGTCACTGGTGCCGTGAGTGAATGGTCGCTTGCTCTTCGAGATGGCGTGCCAAGAACTTTTGAGATGCGGATACGACGAACTGACGGCGAGTACCGTTGGCACATTGTCCGCCAGCTCCCACTTCGCAATGCAGCCGGCGAAATTGAGTCGTGGGTTGGGACCTGCACTGATGTTGACGATCTGAAGCAGACCAAGTCCACTCTTCGCGAGACCGAAAGTCGGCTCAAGGAGGCGCAAAAGATCGCTCGTTCGGGAAGCTGGAACTGGGAGCCGGCGACAAACAGGGTCTCATGGTCGGACGCCGAGTTCGAATTGTTCGGACTGAAACCGGGATCCGCACAGCCAAGTTTCGATGCGTTTCTCGCGCTCCTTCATCCGGACGATCGAGGTATCGCGATTGCGCGAGTCGAAGCCATAGTGGCCGGCGCCAGCGAGTTCTCCAATGACGTCCGAATCATCCGGCCAGATGGGCAATGCATCTGGATTCACAGTCGCGCCCGCGCGACACGAGACACAGACCAGAGAATTATCCTGGTCGAAGGGACCGACCAGGATATTACGGACATGGTCCTTGCAAAGCAGCAACTCCAGGCTGAACGGGACCGATTTGAGAAGCTGATGGAAGCTGTGCCGGTCGCGATCTGCTCATTTCAACTCGCCCCGGACGGCCGAGTGACGATGCCCTACGCCAGTCCGCGGATCGAAACCATCTGCGGCATTTCGCCGGCCGCTCTGGCCAGGGACGCCGCAGGAATATTCTCAACGATCCACCCGGATGATGTCGAGCACATGCACACAGTGGTTGCTGAATCTTTAAAATCGATGACCTTATGGCGAAGTGAGTTTCGCGTCCACAGCCCCGTGCTGGGTGAGATCTGGGTCGAAGGCTGCTCCGCTCCTGTGCGACTCTCCGACGGCTCTGTGCTCTGGCATGGCTATGTGAATGATGTTACAGCGCGGAAGCAGGTAGACGATGCTCTGCGAGCCAGTGAGCGGCGACTCCGGCTGGCACTGGAGGCTGCAGGTTCCATTGCATTCACCTGGGACATCCCGCATGACGCGGTCACGCGGTATTTTAGTAACGAGCCGGCTTTGCCTGTGACTGCTGAGCGACTTGGCACGTTGAATGACGTTCGCAAGCATGTCCACCCGGACGATCTGCCGGAATTTGATTCGCGACTCGCAGCCTGCCTCGCGAGTGGTGCCGAGTATCGAAACGGATATCGTGTTGTCCGCCCCGATGGAGCCATCGTCACGTTGGCAGAATACGGCTACCTCGACAGGGTGGCCGACGGATCTCCGCTTTGCCTGACCGGCATCTCGATCGACATCACCGAACGTGTTGCGGCAACCGAAGCACTGCGAGCCAGCGAGACGCGTTATCGGCAACTGGTCGATTTTCTCCCAACGGCGATCTTTGTTTATGCCAACGACAGGATTCTCTACGCGAATCCGGCCTTCCTGCGGATGATCGGGGCGAACAGTGTCGACGAACTCCTGGGAAGCAGCCTTTTCGACATCGCCCACCCAACGGCACACGACGCTATTCACCGACGAAACGACCTTATGTCGCAATCCGGCACCGCTGGGCCAGGATTTGAAAAACGAGTCGTCCGCAAAGATGGACGATCCGTTCCGGTTTACTCGGTCGCCGCCCCTCTCAGTGGATTCGGCCAACCGGCGACTCTCGTCGCGCTGTCTGACCTTACTGCGCGGGAGCGAGCAACGCAATTACTCCGCTCTGTGCTAAGCAGCGTCGGCGACACCATCCTGACGATCAATGAACGGGGAGTGATCCGATCAGCAAACCCGGCGGCCATTCGCCAATTCGGGTACACCGAAGACGAATTGATTGGACGCAACGTCAGCATACTCATGAATGAGCCGTTCTCCCAGGAGCATGAAGGCTACCTGTTGAGCTATCTCAAAACGGGGGTGGCTAAGGTGATCGGTATCGGCCGCGAGTTCGAATGTCTGCGACGTGATGGCACTCATTTCCCGGCAGAATTGACCGTAACCGAGTTCTCACTCGAAGGCGAGCGATTTTTTACTGGTGTTCTGCGAGACATCACCGAGCGTCAACGCCTGCAGTCGCAGTTTATCCAGTCACAGAAGATGGAAGCGGTCGGGCGGCTGGCTGGTGGAATAGCGCACGACTTTAATAACCTGTTGACGATTATCTCAGGGTACTGCGAACTTCTCATGATGTCGGACATTCCGGTGGGAGACAAACACCGCGAATCAATCGCAACCATCCGCGACGCCGGAGAACGGGCCGCAAGCCTCACTCAGCAGCTTCTCGCATTCAGTCGCAAGGCCGTCATCGAACCGAAGCTGATTGATCTGAATGAACTGGTCTCCGACTCCGTTAAACTTCTGCGGCGACTGATCGGCGAAGACATTTCTCTGGCGCTACTCACGGCCCCAAAGCCGATTGTCATCAAGGCAGACCCGGGACAACTTGAACAGGTCATCATGAATCTTGTTGTCAATGCCCGCGACGCCATGCCGACGGGCGGGCGGCTGACGATTGAAACATCGACAGTCCTGTCCACTGAGGGTTCGGGGGCTGAATGGGCCTGCCTGTCTGTCAGCGATACCGGACAGGGAATGTCGGATGAGGTGAAGGAGAAAATCTTCGAACCGTTTTTTACCACCAAAGGTGTTGGTCAAGGAACAGGCCTGGGGCTGGCCGTGGTGCATCGGGTCGTCTCACAGAATGGCGGAAAGATTTCCATTGAAACCAATGTTGGTGTTGGCACGACTTTCCAGATCCTGTTGCCTCTCACCATGGAGCCGCCGTCCAAAACGCTTGTCGATTCCACTCGGTACGCCAGCCGAGGAACCGAAACTGTGCTGCTGGTTGAGGACGATCAAGCGGTTCGCAGAATCACGCGTATCGCACTGCAAGCACAAGGCTATACGGTTCTGGAAGCCAGCGGTGGTGCAGCGGGCCTTGAACAGGCCAGGACGTACCCTGGCGAAATCCACTTACTCATCAGCGATGTTGTGATGCCCGAGATGGGCGGTCGACAGTTACTCGATGCAGTGCGTAAGCATCGGCCAGATCTGCGAGTTCTCTTCATGAGCGGCTATACTGACGATGCCGTTCTGCTGCATGGAGTCGTCGAGGCGACCGACGCTTTCCTTCAGAAACCTTTCACGCCACTCAGCCTCGCTCGAAAAGTACGAGAGGTCATTGATACTCCGCGAAGCTGAGCCGTTCTCGGTTTGACGGAATGGCTTTAAAGCTCCACAGTACTCCAGAATCATCAGGAATAGCAATTCGAACAGGACCGCGATGTATACCCCGCCCGGCTTTCAAGAGCATGATCGCGAAAAATTACATGATTTCATGGAGCATAACAGCTTTGCAACGCTCGTCTCCTCGAATGAACATGAGCCGTTCGCGAGCCACTTGCCACTGCTGATTGAACGCAGGAGAGGAACTCACGGCATCCTGACGGGCCATTTTGCTCGTGCTAATCCGCATTGGAAATCATCCGATGAACAGCGAGTGCTGACGATATTCCACGGGCCTCACGCCTATATTTCTCCGGGATGGGTTCAATCGACTTCGATGGTCCCCACCTGGAATTACGTAACGGTGCATGCTTACGGCGTCTTACGAATCATCGAAGACTCCGCACAGTTAACAGACATTCTGCAACGTATGGTGCCCCGATACGAATCCGGACGAGATCAGCCGTGGTCGATGGATCACGCCGAAGACGGCTACATCGATAAACTCACCGCCGCCATCGTAGGATTTGAGATTGAGATCGATCGACTCGAGGGCAAATGGAAACTCAGCCAGAATCATCCGCAGGAGCGTCGTGAACAGATTATCTCAGGCCTGCTGGACACTCAACGTACCGACGAGTTGCAGATTGCTCGGCTGATGAAGGAAACATGATCTACTGAAGGTCATATAGCTCATCGCGTTTCAGCGGATCCTGAAGATTGCCCGCGGAGATAAACCCGAGTCGTTTCTTTTCCATCAACTGAACCTGTTCGGTTGAGAGAAAATTGTCTCCCGGAACGTCGACATGCACGGCGTAGGAAAAGCTTTCGACATGACCATCGAGAAATGCGACGTTCGCTGAATCGAGATGACGAAAGTGCACGGTCGGAAAATTCTGACTTGGCGGATCCAGCAGCCAGTTTTCTTCGAAGCTGAAAGTCATCGGTGAGAAGCCCACCAACTTGACGGCCGCACTATCAGAGAAAACGGCAGTCCGTCCTGATTCGGGAACATCTCTGAATCTGCGGCACAAAGGCTTCGGGCTGAATTGAGCGGCATAGGTCGGAGGCAACCATTCGACGCCGGCCGGCCGTGAAAGATAGTGTCCGTTGTATCCGAACCCAGTGGCTGGGCGGCCAAATCTTACGACATCCATTTGTGATGCCCCGAAATTTGGGCACTGAAACGATTCGTAGTTTGTTTCCATGAACGGACTTAATGGCCCCGCGGAAAAATCAAGCTGCAGTTTTGGATCCGGCTGGTCATAGTCCACAGTGCCAAACCAGAACTGAGCTTTCCCTTGTCCACCGGAGAACGTTTGCAAATAGCTCATTCGTTGGCGGTTCTCGACCACATACGGCACGAACTGTTCCTGGAACAGATCGGAATAATTGTGCATGGCCAGCACAAGCTGCTTCAGACTATTGCGGCACTGCGTTCGGCGTGCCGCCTCGCGTGCCTGCTGCACGGCCGGCAGTAACAGCCCAATCAATACGGCAATGATTGCAATCACCACCAGCAGTTCAATCAGCGTAAAGCCACGAAGTTGTCTGTGTTGGCGTCGAGGGGCCAGCAAATCAGCCATCGAAATTCACTCCACCTGAAAAAGCTCGCTTCAGGGAGTTACCGGCTGAACACTAAGAAACCACTGTGGCCGGCGCGTTTGTCAAAGTGCAGCCGCGGAGTTCGTGCAAGGCAAAACCCGCCATCCCGGGGATGGAGTCGAAGCCGTGCAAACCCACCAACGCTGAACGTAAACAACGCCGCACCGAACCGGAGTTCGCAGCGGTCTGTTCATACCGACAACACTCTTCCGCGAAGTGTTTGTCCGTAGCGTTTTCAGGCAGGTCTTCTGGCTTTCGAATCATCCCGAACTCTGCGTCTTCCCATGAACCTGAGCATTCAGCCCTCTTCACAGTGACATTCGGCAGAGTCAGTCCTCGATTACAGCGGCGGGACCGCGACGGATTCCCAGCAGAACTGGTCACCGTCTTCCCTTTTCATTCGCACCCGCGATTCTGACTGCGACATGGTCGTCGGCTAGTCCGGAACCGCCCGCGAACACCTGAAACACTTTTCTTGCAACGGCGACATGCCTCTGCAATTCAGGGGGTACTTTACTATCGTCCCGCAGGAATGCAACGGCGATTTCGACGATGAGGATTCGAGAGTTCAGTTGTTCGAGCAATCCTGACCGTAGATCGAAGCTTCCTGCTCTGGGCGTGCCGGCACAATCGGGCTGAGAATTTCCCTGAAGTTCGCGTTCTCCATGGCCGTGATTTCCCTCTTGCGGGACCTCTAATTACACTGGGGAACACTGTTTTCAGGTCTCCTCTGTTCCGGAATCATCACCAGACGACTCAAGCTATGAACGAAATCAAATCTGTAACGTCCACCGCCATCCCACTTCTGCTGGACGACATTGACACCGACCGCATTATTCCTGCCCGCTTTCTTCGCTGTGTCACATTCGACGGCCTGGGCGAACACGCTTTCGAAGACGACCGCAAGCAGGACGCTAATCATCCATTTGATAAGCCTCAGTTTCAGGGCGCGGGAATTCTGGTTGCCGGAAGAAATTTCGGCTGCGGGTCTTCTCGCGAACACGCTCCTCAGTCCCTGATGCGCTGGGGCATCAAGGCCATCATTGCGGACTCGTTCGCGGAGATCTTCTTCGGCAACTGTGGCTCGCTGGGCATTCCGGCCGTCAAGGCGGCTCGCGCGGATCTGGATAAGCTGGCAGTGGCGATTGAAGCCAATCCCAAGCTGGAAGTCACCGTAGATCTTGAAGCATTAACCGTGAGTGCCGCCGGAGTGACTTTCTCCGTCAGCATGCCCGGAAGTGCTCGCGATGCACTCGTCACGGGGCAATGGGATTATCTCGGACGCTTGTTGAGTGCTGCTGATCAGGTTGCAGAGCACGCCAAGAAGGTTCCTTACATGTCCGGGTTCAGCGCGTAAGTGATCGTTCTCACACAGTCCACCTGAAAAAATCTCCTGGAGACCATTTTCGATGACGAATGAAAACAAGCCAGCCGCAAGCAAGGGATCACAGTATGCCACGCTTGCAGCCGCTCTGCTGGGCTGGATGTTTGACGGCTTCGAAATGGGACTCTTCCCGCTGATCGGCAAGCCAGCGTTGAAAGATCTTCTGACCGATCAGGCTCAGTCCGATCGATGGTTTGGTGTGATCATGGCTGTGTTTCTGGTCGGAGCGGCCAGCGGCGGAGTGCTCTTCGGCTGGCTGGG
>CAIJTV010000701.1:0-4461 GCA_903823635.1 uncultured Planctomycetaceae bacterium | reverse complement strand
CGACCTCCACGTTCAGGATTGCACCGCAGGGGACGGCCATAAGCATCAGATCAAACGCTGATTTCGCGTCAGCCCGATGACCGTCAAAGAAGAGGGAGATCGACGAAGAAAAGGTCGTAGCGCAGCGGACCAGGAGGGTGATCGGACGCAGGTGCAGACCATCCTCGGGCGTAACCTTAACCTGTCGTCGGACGACGTCCTCCGATTGCATAGTGAATCCTCCGCCGGGCGTGGCAGTCCCTGAAATGCCTTCACGCCCATGACTCTGGCCTGAACTTCGTGCATACAATTCAGGGCAGACTCAACTTACGCATCTCGATCGCCATCATCTGCTTCCACGAGCAGATCCCAGATATCCGCTGTCGTCATGGACTGCTTCAGGAAGTTGCAGAAGTCCTGACTGCGAAGGTGGCGGGAGATGTTTTCAAGTCCACGAAGGTGATCGCCCGGGCGGTCCGGCGGAGAAACCAACAAGAACAGAATGAATACGTCTTCTCCGTCAAGGCTCGCGAAGTCGACGCCATTTCGGGAGATCGCAACTGTTGCGGACAGCTTTTCGACCGAGGCGTGCTTCGTGTGCGGGACTGCAACACCGTTACCAATCCCAGTAGATCCCAGCTCTTCGCGCTTCAGAATCGCGGCAATTACGGCCTCTTCTTCAGCAGCCTTGATTGCCCCAGTGGCCTTCAGACTGGCCACCATTTCCCGTATCACATCTTCTTTTTTAGATGATTTAAGATCCGGAAGAATGGCATCGCGAATAACGAATTCAGTCAATTTCATTGCAACTCTCTCAACTTAACAAGCAGGCGAAACCAGGAAGTGGTCGCCAGAAAAAGGTCCTTTGACGTCTGCCGACAGTGTCAAACCTAACCTGTGCAGAACAGTAAACATTATATCGGGACATTGTGCCCACAGGCATCCGGAAGTCAAAGACGTTGATGTACTTTGAACATCACCGAACTCTTTCTCGGCCGACAGACTTCCCAGACGCGAACAGAGCACCGTTCACTTGAGCAGCGATTGAGTTTTACACACCCGCGCTTAGGTGATTGGATCGTCCATTTTTGTGGGCATGTCTTTAATGGAAGGCTGATGCTTGTGGTCTCGGTGTTTCTCTTTGTACTTGTGGACCTGGTGCTCCATCTTGTGAAGACATTTATCGAATGTTGCACTCGCGTCTTCGCCTTCCACATGGGCCACGATGGTGTGGAAGCCATCTATTTCTACCAGCATTTCCACGTCAACTCGAGGGCCTTCAAACTCCAGAGTGACGTCGATTTCGCTGACCGTATTCAGGTAGCGAAGAAGTTTCTCCGCTTTTTGAGTGATATGCTCTCGCAGTTCCGGTCGGATACTGCCGTGTCGACAGGTGATAGCAACCTGCATTCCAGATTTCCTTCAATTCAGTGAAACGTTCGATAGGTGTATCGAAGGTGGGGAATCCCCGAATTTTCCAATCAGGCTTCGCCGCTGATGCCTGCTCGTAAGGCAATCATAACACCGCGAATGAATCGGAGGGGCCGATTCTAGAAGGAAGAGCCAGACAGGAAAAGCGGTTCATCGGGGTTCTTCGGCCGAAGAATCAAAGTTCAGAGGCAAAATCCGTGAATCCTGACGCCTTCCAATGATCGCGTGACCAGTCGAGGCTGTTCGGGGCTCGCTATGCCGTGAATCATGGGGGTGCGGTGAACCCAGACTTAAAAGGGCCACCGAGATTTCGCTCGTGCTGCCCCGGAGTTGCTCACTTTGACGATTTGGCCGATTGGCGAGTATTCGTTTTCCAGTTCAAACACGATCCAGAGTGTCGGCTTTCAGCACGTCGATTTGAAGGACTTTGATGGAATCGTCCAACAGCAACGGACTGCTGCCGCCCATTAAACACGAACAGCCCGGTCAGATTTCTGAGGGTCAGCTTCCGGAATCACCAACCGTAATGCTCAGCATCACTGCTTGATGGCGTGTTGCAGTCTGCTCGCTTCACGCCTGAGGCGAGGTGACACTCGGGCTCATTGTCGTCGGTTTTGGTTTTTGCCGACTGAGTAGGCTTGCGATGGCTTCTTTTGCATCCATCACGAGGCTGAAACCTGCCGGAATCAGCACGAGTGTGAAGAACGTGGAGACGATCATTCCGCCAAGAACGACTGCCCCGAGTCCCTGATAGAGTTCGCTGCCGGCACCGACACTCCACACCCATGCGCCGTCGGCCCACACCGGAAGTGGAACAACCAAAGGAAACATTCCGAGCACTGTTGAAAGGGTACTCATCAGAATTGGTCGCATACGAGTTCGCACTGTTTCGCACACGGCGTCGACCGAATTCATCCCCTCTTCTCGCATGTAGTTGAGTCCCTGATGCACGATCAGGATCGCATTGTTAACCACCGTTCCGATCAGGATCACAAATCCCAGCATGGTGAGCATGTCGAGAGGCTGGAAGACAAACTGATTCATAATCTTCAGGCCGCCAAGACCTCCCACAAGTGCCAGAGCGACACTGATCATGACCACCAGCGGATAAAGAAACGACTCAAACAGAGCTGCCATCAACAGATATGTCAAAAGCAGAGCAAGCAAAAGGTTCCATTTAAGGTCATACCACGTATCTGCCAGCTTATCTGCGGTGCCGGCCAGTCGGACCTGATACACCCCACTCTGGAATCGCGGAGACTGCATCAGCACACTGCGAACTTTCTCATCCACCGTTTTCATCGCCGTTTCCAGCGGGACTCCCGGGGCGGGCTTAAGCTGGATGGTGATGGAACGTGATCGTTCAATGTGGTTAACCTGTTCCGGTCCGCGGCTCAGCACAACGTCCGCCACTGAAGACAGTCGCACTGTTTCGCCGGACGGAGTTCGGATCGGAAGGTTCTCTATGTCATGTGAATGGCTGGTATAATCTGCATCACCACAGATCACGAGGTCAATTCGTCGACCTTCATGCCAGTAGTCGCCCGCAAATGCACCGTCGACGAGAGCATTGACGCCGTAACCGAGGGATTGCGATGTCACTCCCAGTTCAGCCGCCTTCTCCAGCTTTGGAATAATATGGACTTCCGGGCTGGACAGATCCAGTCCCGGAATCGGACGTAATTGATTTCCCTGATCCATTGGGAACTGCGCCATGCAGAGCCCAAAGGCCTTCTGTGCTTCTTCGACCAGTCCCTCCAGATCCGGGCCTGTGATATCAATATCGATAGTTCGTCCACCACTTAATCCGCTGTCGAACAGGCTTGACTGACTCACGATGGGAATGACCCCGGGCTGCGAACCGGCCGCCTTGGCAAGGATTGGAATCAGTTCTGCCGCGCGAAGTTCGTCCACAGCTTTTGCTCCCAGGAACAACATTCGTCCCCGAGCCACGAAAAAGAAGTCATTGATTCGTGGTGAACCCGGAGGAGCATCTTCTGCCCAATAAGGGGTCAGCTGTCGTTCGACTCCTTCTCCCAGTTCGATCATTTTGTCGATGTTGTATCCCGGGGGCGGAAGCAGGATCGCAATGATCAGATTGCGGTTTCCTGTTGGCAGATATTCGGTATCCGGCCACAACAAGATACTGCTCCAGACTGATCCCAGACAGAACAGCACCACGACCAGAAGTCGCCAGAGCCAACTGCCACGAGCCGACATCATCCTGCGCATCGCGCCGGCGAATAGTTCATTCATCCAGTGGCTGACTCGAACAAGTCCGAACAGTCCGGAGAAGCCATAGCTGGTATCGTATTCCAGGCTGGCAGATTTCTGATTCTTCAGGAGCCAGCAGGCCGCCGCAGGAATCACGGTGACACTCACCAGCATTGAAATACCCACGGAGCACGCAATTGCAATCGAGATGTCTCTAAAGAGTTGTCCGGCCTGGCCCTCGACAAAGATCACCGGAACGAACACCACGATCATCGCCAATGTGGCTGCAAGCACCGCTCCCCAGACTTCCTGAGTTCCCTGCAACGCGGCTTCGCGAGGTGACTTGCCCATCTGAAAGTGTCGATAAATGTTCTCGAGAACGGTGATGGCATTGTCGGCTACCATTCCGACAGCAAACGCCATCCCCGCAAGACTGATGACATTGATGCTTCGTCCGAAAATCTTAACGAACATAAATGTCGCGATCACGCTGATCGGGATCGACAGGCCGATGATGATGACCGAACGCACGCTCTTCAGAAACAGCAGCAGGATCAGGACCGCCAGCGCTCCGCCGGAGTAAACATTGCTTTCAACGAGGGCCGTTGCCGAATCCAGGTACAAGGTCTGATCGTAGACCTGTTCCATATACAGGCCCTTGGTAGCCAGAATTCCAAGGTTCAGTTCCTCGCAGGCAATACGAAGGTTGTTACCGTAGATTCGAGTGCACTCACCGAGCTCAAGCAGAGTGATCTCCCCGTCTTTGTTCAGGTCCAGATCCTCGCGCGGCGGCCCCATGACTTCTTTGATGTTTGTATTCGGGGCCTGCTGAGCATT
>CAIJTV010000700.1:0-3331 GCA_903823635.1 uncultured Planctomycetaceae bacterium | reverse complement strand
GATTACCATCACACGGTTGAGGACGTCGGGATCTGTCTCGGTCGCTGTCTGAACCAAGCACTGGGCGACAAGAAGGGGATCAGTCGCTACGGTCACATGACCTTGCCGATGGAAGAGACGCTGGTCACGTCAGCGGTCGATTTGAGCGGTCGCATGGCGTTCGTGTACCGAGTGGAATTCCCGACGGAGAAGATCGGTCAGTTCGACACGGAGTTGGTTCAGGAGTTCTGGACGGCCGTCAGCAGTAATGCTCTGATGAATCTGCATCTGTTGTTGCATCATGGCACGAACAGCCATCACATCTCCGAAGCCGTCTTCAAATCAACCGCACGAGCCTTGCGGATGGCCGTTGCTGTTGACCCACGTCAGCAAGGCGTGCCAAGTTCCAAGGGCACGCTGCACGGTTAAGCTGGCGTGGCTGGAATTAATGACGGGGCGATGGTAAACAGATGGCTCACCGTGCTCCTTCTCGTTGAGAAGTAACGACTGCGGTGATGTTTGCATCCCATTTCTTCATCAGGATCCCACCGATGACGACACCTTCTGCATCCCGCCGTCAGTTTATGTCCACCGCTGCTCTCGGGGCTGCTGCGATTCTGTCAGCTCCGGCCGTGGCGACCGCCAGTCGTACCAATAAAGAAACCATTATCGGCGAAGGCGAATATCAGTTTCGCGTGAACCATGCGTTTGCTCAGTTGCCTGACAAATACACTTGGCAGACGACTCACAATGTGGCCGTCGACAAAGCTGGCAACTTGTACGTGATTCATGAAGGGCGACGAGATCAGAAAGATCATCCTTCGATCTTTGTCTTTGATCCAACGGGCAAGTTCATCAAAGCCTTCGGCGCACAGTTTCAGGGAGGCGGCCACGGGATTGAAGTTCGTGACGAAGGTGGCACCGAGTACTTGTATGTGGCGGCGTATCAGCAGGTCAAAGCCTTTGCAAAGCTGACTCTGAATGGCGACATCGTCTGGTTCCGCAAAGCCCCAATGGAATCTGGCCTTTACTCTCCCGGTGAGGACACATCGACTGAACCGACATGGACTCGGAACGGATTTCTTCCGACCAACTTTGCCTTTCTGGATGATGGCGGATTTCTTCTGGTCGATGGTTACGGAACCTTCTGCATTCATCGCTATGACAAGGATGCAAAATGGATCAGCAGCTTCGGAGGAGCAGGAGACGGCCAGGGGAAATTCAATACGGCTCATGGTCTGTGGGTCGATAATCGCCCCGGACGAGAGCCCTCAATCGTCGTGACCGATCGTGCTCATGACACACTGCAGATCTTTACAATGGACGGGCAGTACAAAGAAACGCTGACCGGATTTGGTCTGCCTGCGAATATCGATACCTGGAAGAATCTGATGCTCGTTCCGGAACTCAAATCCAGCGTCACGCTGTTGAATGAGAAGAACGAAGTGGTTGCTCGGCTTGGAAGAGCCGTTGAACGACTCAGCGAAGTCGAAAACCTGCGAGGCAAACCGGATCAGTGGCTTGATGGCCAGTTCGTCCATCCTCACGATGCCTGCTTTACTCCAACCGGAGACATCTTCGTTGCTGAGTGGGTCGCGACGGGACGCGTGACGAAACTTGAACGCGTTTCCTGACGTGCGAACGTTGGCTTGCTGTGGTCTGGCGTGGACAGACTGCGTCACGGAAAACAGGGTGGCGATTATGTGATCGTCACCCTGTGGTTGAGGTCAGTCGCGCCTTAAATCGCTGAGCAGCTCTGCAGATTACTCGGGCTTTTCGGCGATGATCACGGCACCTGGGGCCAGGAAAATTCCCAGAGCATGCCACAGGGCGGTTCCCAAAGCAAAGCTCAGCTTCACGGCTGAGCTTGTTTCATCACTGTGAACAGCTCCGCGAGGCGACGCGCTGATGACGCGAAATCCGGTTTGCTGAAGCAGCCCCAGAAAGCTGCGAGTGGGCATCGAGAAACGATGATCGTTGACAGCACGCCGTAGAATCCGTTCGCCTCGAGCCGGGGATACGTGCTGAAGAAAGGCACCAATACGAGCCATCCAGGACTTGTCGACATTGCGCATGACCAGAATGCCGCCGGGTTTAAGACGCTGATAAATTTCGCGAAGCTCACCGGGTTGATCGGGCCAATAGATATTGGCGTCGAGAACAGAGATCACGTCAAACGGTTCTGACTCCAGCAGAAACTCAGAGACTGTTCCGCAGCACTGGGCTTTCAGTCCGTTTTGCTGCACATACGCCACAGCCTCCGGAACAATATCGAATCCACAAACTTCAAACCCGGCGGAGCTCGCGGCTTCGAGAAATCCACCGTATGAACAGCCGACGTCCAGAAGTCTGTGTCCTGCCGGCTGAACATGTTGAATCAATTGTCGCAGGATCGACTGATACATTCGCTGCTTGAAAGAATTCAGTGCGGCGCCTTGCTCGGCATCGCCCCATGTCATCTTTTGAGTATGCTCAATCTCGCTTTCGAGGTTGTACTCGCGGTCCATGAAATACGATTCGCAATGGTTGCACTTCAGCCATTCCGTTTCGCCTCGCGCATTGACAAACTTCCATGCTTTGGATGCGAGCGGCGTAACATGACCACAGGCTGGACAGCAGGCTGTTTCGGGTGTGGAGTTCGGCTTGGAGATTTTGAGAACAGCCGACATGATCACGCTTTCAGCAGCCACAAATGATTATGGTCATCTGGTTGGACAAATTGACTTTGGGTCAGGACGATCTGCCTTCAATGTTAACCCAAGCCAGACAGCAGTATCCTCGAACCCATAAAAACGAGTCAATACGGCTGTCTTTGTTGTGTTTTGTTAGTGTTTTCCCATGGCTGCAAGTGCTGCGTGATGGCTCTCCTGTGTCTGTTTTGCTGCGGGATAGCCGTTCTTTGTTCCTTTGAATGAGTGTGTTTCATGCCAGAAAAATCCCAGAACGTGCCGGTGTCGGTTCTGTTCGAATTTACCCAAGCTGCACTGCTCAGTACCGGTCTGAGTAGTGCCGATGCGCAGGTCACCGCTGAGGCGCTCGTCTCGACGGATGCGTTAGGTGTGTTTACTCATGGGACGAAACTGCTGGCCGGTTATCTGAAGAAACTTCAGGGCGGAGGATATTCGCCCAAAGCTCAGCCGCGTATCGAACGCGAAGGACCGGCGTGGGCTGTCGTCGATGGGGATACGGGGCTGGGGCAAGTCGGCTGTCATTTTGCGATGCAGACGGCGATCCAGAAAGCATCGTCCACCGGTGTTGCTTTCGTCAGCCTGCGGAACACGGGACATATCGGAGCCGCCGGGCATTTTGCTGGTCGAGCAGCTCGGTCGGGATTCGTAACGATGGTCACGGG
>CAIJTV010000699.1:0-4148 GCA_903823635.1 uncultured Planctomycetaceae bacterium | reverse complement strand
TTCTGGATTCCTGATCAGATCTGCAATCAGTTCGGGCTCAGTTCCTTACCGTTCGCATCTTCACAGCGAAAAGTCATGTGCTCAAGGCAGACATCTGACTTCGCCACGATCACGATCTCCACTTCATTTTCCTCTTCAATCCGGATTAGTTCTTTACGTTTGCGATTATTCAGATAATTGCCGACGCGATCATGAACTTCGATCTGAATCTTAACGACGTTTTCCTGACTTGAAGCAGACATGACAAGACGCATGACTTCAATCGAGAGGCTTTCCGCCGTCTTCACCTGGCCAACGCCATTACAGGCTGGACAGTTCTCGTACACACTGCGGCGCAGAGAAGGTCGAATTCGCTGACGTGTCATTTCAATCAGTCCGAACGGGCTGATCCGGAGCACTCGCGTTCTTGCTCGGTCTCGCATGACTGCATCACGCAAAGCTCGCTCAACTCCACGACGATGACGTTCTTCACGCATGTCGATAAAGTCGTTCACGATGACACCGCCCAGGTCACGCAGACGAATCTGGCGAGCAATCGCATTGGCCGCTTTCAGGTTCATCTGATACGCGCTCTTTTCAGCGTCGTTATCCGCTCTGAAGCTTCCGCTATTGACGTCAATAGCAACAAGCGCTTCCGTCTGGTCAATCACGAGTGATCCACCACCTGGCAGTGGCACGTGGCGGTCCTGAATGCGAGCGATCTCTTCTTCGATGCCGTATTGATTGAAGAGAGGTTCGCCGCCCTCGTAGCGCTGCACGCGATTTACGTGAGTTGGCATGACGATTTTCATGAACTCACGAGCGCGTTCAAAAGCGCCGTCTTCGTCGATCAGGACGGAGTCGATCTCATTGTTGTAGATATCGCGGATCGTACGAATGATCATGTCGCTTTCTTCGTACAATCCGGCGGGTGCAGGAGTATTCTTCAATCGTTTGACGATCGTCTCCCACAGCCGCAGCAGATAATTGAGGTCGCGTCGCAGATCTGCTTCTTCGCGGTCGATACCAGCGGTGCGGATAATAAAGCCCAGGCCGTTTGGCGGCTGGATGGCTTTCATTGTCTGACGAAGCTGGCGACGAGTTTTCTCGTCATCAATTTTGCGGCTGACACCAACTCGCTGAAGGCCTGGCATCAAAACCAGATATCGGCCGGGGATCGAGATATAAGTGGAAAGCGTCGGGCCTTTGTTTCCAATTCCCTCTTTAATCACCTGAACCAGCACTTCGCTGCCACGCTGGAAGACGCGTTGGATCGGCGGCTTGTTGCGAGCATTACGTTCGTTCAGATGCTTTGGAGGCCGACCACCGCGACCGCCTTCGCGATCGTCTTCTTCTTCCGGCTCGTCCTTAACCAGATGTTTGTAGTACTGGTATTCGACATCACTAATATGAAGAAAACCGTTTCGTCCCACACCAAAGTCGACGAAGGCCGCCTGAATGCTGGGCTCGATGTTGACGATTTTTCCCTTGTAGATATTGCCGACGTAGTTTTCCGCACTGCTGCGTTCGACGTACAACTCCTCCAGAATCCCATCTTCTACGATGGCAATTCGGCTTTCCTCCGGCTGGAGGACATTGATCAGCATCTCTTTTTTCATTGTCACAACTTTCGTTCTTACGAACGATCAGTCTGCATCATGGCCGGTTCCTTCTTCCGAATCGCAGCAGCGTCCTGAAAGCGAATTCGAAGCATGTCCCCATTGAAAGAATCTCCGACAGGAAATCGCATAACGCGAGGTCGGTACTGTTCAATCCGTGAGCCGCAAAGCGGGACAGTGGCAGCGGGCGTTATTCGCGGGCTGCATGACATGGTTCGTAGACTGCTTGTGAGTGCATTTGTGGTCGGAAGCGAACGGAACAGAAAAGGCGAAGCGGACGACATTACGGCGACACGGAAGCCCAGTGGGGGACTCGTCGTTCGGATTGTCGTGGCCGCTTTCGACTGGTTCATGACGCGATGATCATTTCTTTCGCCGGTTCGACCCGGCATTCCGTTTCTTCATGGTTGAGCGAACGTCGCCCAACACGAATATTCATCAATTTGAATCGGCGATGTTGCCGGCGATCGGCAGAGGACTGTTGCTTTTTTCGCTGACAGCCGTCCGACTGGTCGGAGACAACCCACCAGAATGTTACTTGCCGCCGGGACAAGCCCGACGGAAATTCAAAATCCAACTTCATCAACAAGATCAGGGCACAGCCGTGATAACTCGCCCTGCAAATAATGTTCAACGTCCCGAGCCAGATCCAGCGAACACGCATGTTGCGAGATTCGTTCGGCTTCTGTGATGGACAGGTTTCTGACGACCTCCTTCAGTCGAGGAATCGCCTGAGGCGTTGCACTCAGACTTCTCAAACCCATGCCCAGCAGCAGCGGAATGAACCGCGGATCAGAACTCATTTGCCCGCAGACCGTCACTGGTTTCCCATGCTTTTCTGCGGCGCGAAGCACCATTTGGATGAGTCGCAGGATTGACGGGTCGCCTGAACGATACAGGTGCGCCACCGTCGGATCCGAACGATCACACGCGAGAGTGTATTGAATCAAATCGTTTGTACCAATCGAGAAGAAGTCGACTTCTCTTGCGAATTCTTCAGCCAGAATCACGGCTGACGGGACCTCCACCATCATTCCTATTGGTACGTTTCGCTGAAAAGGGATTCCCTCGTCCTCCAAATCCTCCATAACGTCCATCAGAATCATCTTCGCCTGCCGAAATTCCAGCAGTGTGGCGACCAGGGGAAACATGATGCGAACATTGCCGTGAACCGAAGCTCGCAGGATGGCCCGCAGTTGCCTTTTGAACATCTGCGTGTTTCGCAGGCTCAGACGAATACTTCGCAGTCCCAGCATCGGGTTTGCGCTTTCGGCAAACTGGTTCGCCATTAACTGCGGAACCTTATCGGCCCCGATATCCAGTGTTCTGATGACGACCGGTAGATCGCCACAAGCCTCGACCACGCGGCAGTAGGCTTCGTAGTGGTCTGATTCTGACGGTTCACGATTTCCGCTGAGAAACAAGAATTCGGTACGGTACAGTCCGACACCATCCGCGCCGCGTTTAATGCACTGTCGAACCTCTTCGGGGAACTCGATGTTTCCGCAGATAGTGACGCGTTGGCCATCCTGTGTTTCTGATGGCAGTGAACCCATTTCGCCAAGTCGATCACGAACACGCTGGCTGCGTGCCTGTGAATGCTGAACTCTGGCAAGCGTTTCGTCGTCCGGATCAATGATCACACGGCCATGATCACCGTCCAGAATAACGGATTCTCCCCCGGAGATTTCAGCAAGGCATCGCCCCAATCCAACGATCGCTGGAATCTCCAGAGCCCCTGCGAGGATCGCGGTATGGCTAGTGTGACCGCCCACTTCTGTGGCAAAGCCGAGCACATACTTCGTGTTGAGCGTTGCCGTCTCTCCCGGCGTCAGGTCATGAGCCAGAATGATTACTGGTTCCGTCAGGTTGCTTAGTTCTTCCCGACTTTCGCCAAGGAGTTTACGGAGAAGTCGTTTCTCCAGATCAAAGATGTCGAGAGCACGCTCTGACAAATAGCGGTCACCCATTTTCTGAAGTTGTTCCGCGTAACTGCGTAATACTCGGCTAACGGCAAATTCCGGGGAGCGGCACTGGTCGCGAATCAGCGACTCAACTTCGCGAATCAGCCGCGGGTCCTGCGCCATCTGTAAATGTGCAGAAAAAATTGCGCCGTACTGAGCACCAAGCTGGGAAGAAACCAGTTGCTCATTGCCCTTGATATCTTTGCAGACCAGATCCAACGCGATATGAAATCGCTGGAGTTCAGCATCGATCGCGTCTTTGCTGACAAACTTTCGCGGGATGCGGAAGTTCTCGGACCCCAGCACTAACGCTGGGCCGGAAACCATTCCTGGCGAAACCGCAATTCCCGAGAAAACCTTCATTGGCGTTGGCGAGTCTTTTCTGATATTCGTGACACAAACGGACGACGTTCAGCCCGTAGTCTAGGCCCGGGAAACTTGCAGGACAATCAACCACGCCAAGCCCACCCAGTGGCCGATATAGCCCTAGCCTGCGCTATCGGCCTGGCACTGGCACTAGTTCTGTTTTTTAACCTTTAAGGTGAACGCCATGAAAGTCACTGCAACACTGCACAATTTAACGGAC
>CAIJTV010000698.1:0-7236 GCA_903823635.1 uncultured Planctomycetaceae bacterium | reverse complement strand
AGTCCGGCCACGTATTGGGAACTCGCCATTAAGATATCGATTGGCAAGTATCGTTTGACCGATCCACTGGCGGAATACATCAGCGAAGCGGTTCGGTTGTATGGCTTGAACGTTCTGCCAATCACACCCATGCATGCCGAAGCAACCGTGCAGTTGCCGTATCACCATAAAGACCCATTTGATCGAATGCTGATTGCTCAAGCAATAGTGGAAGAGATCGCGATCGTAAGCTCCGATGACACCTTTGATGCATATCCCGTCACACGACTCTGGTAGAAGAAAAGGATCTGGAGTAACCCACCAACGAGCAACCTCGCACCAGATCCCCATCGCGTCGTTGGATTCCGCGAACTTTCGATAGTACGATGATCACGCGTGGTTTCAGCACTAATCAGCGAATCGAACAAGCAGGGGAAACACCATGAACCAATTGAATCGCCGAGGGTTTCTTGCGAGGGCGAGTGTTTCTGCGGCTGCGTTGGCGATGACTCAATGGTCGCCGCGGACTTCGCAACTGCTGGCCGAGGATGCAAAATCAGATTCGCTGGCGATGCAGCTTTATAAAAGTCTGAATGATGAGCAGCGGCAAAAAGTTTGTCTGCCGTCCGATCATCCGAGACGTCAGTATGTCAGCAACTGGTGGTATATCCATCCGGATTATCGCATCCCATCGACCTTCGACAGCAATCAGCAGGAACTGATTCAGAAGATCTTCGATTCCCTGCACAACTTCGAATACATCGAAGAGGTCAAGCAGCAGGTCAAGATCGACCAATATGGGCAGCTCAAGAACGCCCCGGCCGCTGGTTTCTTTGGAACGCCCGATGACAAAGATTTTGAGTTCATCTTCACCGGCCACCATGTGACTCGGCGCTGCAATGCTCATTCAGACAAAGGCCTTGGGTTTGGCGGAGCCCCCATTTTCTATGGCCATTATCCTCACTCCGAAGAGAACATGCAGGACAATTTTAATGAATCGCCCGATCATCCCGGAAACCCATACTGGTATCAGGGGCGAATCTTCAACGAGTTTGTGCAGGGGCTGACCACCGAACAGCAGTCAAAAGGTCTCGTCTCCGCAGCACCTCGCAGTGAGAGACCTGACGCCGTGATTCAGACACCGGCACAGGCTCAGGGTTTGGATTGTTCAACACTGAGTGCTGATCAGAAACGCTTGCTGATCGACACGATGAAGCGAATGCTAAAGATGTTTCGCGAAGATGATGTGACCGCGACTGTTCAGTCCATCGAACAACGCAATCTGGTAGATCAACTTCACGTGTCGTGGTTCCCAGACAAGTATGACATCGGCTCAGACAAAGTCTGGGACACGTGGCAGATCGAAGGTCCTGAATTTGTCTGGTACTTCCGCGGCCAGCCTCACATTCACTGCTACTTTCATCTGAAAAGCTGACGCAGCGTTCAGGGAAAGTGACAAGGAACCAGCTGCTTTATCTGGAAGACACGACGAAGCCAATTGCCGCGACATCATGATCGACTGGAATGCCGAGCAACCTGTCATTCGCGTTCAAGTCTGCACCGAAGGGCAGACCGTCGCCGTTTCAGTTACGCGGCGTCGTGGGCGTTGCGGCCGAGGGCGATGTCGAAGTCGTTCATGGCAGGGACCATCATTGCGACGGCAGTAAATCCGTATGCGACGCAGATCCACAGACAGACACCCAGATTGCCGCCCAGCAGAAAGTCCGTGATCGCGTAGAACGTCAGGAACGGTAACAGCAGCGAGGCCAGAGTCAGCGCGCTGGAGGGGTTGCGGTAGGTGAGCGATGAGTAGAGCCCGAGACTTCCGAATCCAATGAACAGAATAAAACTCTGCAACTGAATCGCGAATGAAGAGCGAGCTTCAACGAGCAGCAGCATGAAGATGAAGATCCCGACGAACAGGAAAAACATCGTCCCAAGACTATGCCCGATCGCGTGGCGCGAGTTTTCATAAGTCAGTCCCTGGTGAAGTCCCAGAGCCACCGCAAACAGACTCAGCACAATGTAGGCGATGCACAGGTAAACGACGTTCTCTGCCGTCAACGCCGTACTTTTGCCGGTCAGCGACATCACAACAATCATCAGCAATGGCAACAGAATCATTTCGCGAGCATTCCACATCGCGCCTCCGATCTTGCCAAGGATGAATTCGTGGGGACGCAGATCGGTCACCAGCAGAATCTCAAGAGTACCTCCATCACGTTCGTTAGTCAGCGAGGTTACGGCCTGAGCATTCGTCAGGAGCAAACTCAAGATCGCGATACCAAGAAAGGCGAACGATGGAACGGACAACATTCCCAGCACAAGTTCGCTGCCGGAATCCTTCGAGGCAGAAAGAAGCGCAACTCCGGCGATCATCAGCACCATCAATACGTAGGAAAGTTTGATCCAGATCATGCGGCGGCCATAAGCACGCGTTCGCATTTCACGCCAGATCACAGGCTGGTTCCAGACATGGCGATGAACTCGAGGAGCCGCCGGAGTCAGATCCTCAGTTTCAGACCCCGGTGTGGTCTCCGCAGCAGACTGATGGAATTCCCGAGACGGATTCCAAACTCGCATCTTCAGAATAGTCACGGTCGAAAGTGCGACGGAAAGCATAAGCAGCGTCAGGACGGTTGGCCAGGCTGAGACATGAAGCACACCGGAGACTTCCAGACGGAGAGGATCCAGGACCTGCATAAGTCCGAAGAAAGGCGAAGCCTGTGCGATGTTCGACGAGTAAGCGACGCCGATGCTGTGAGTCAGCAACACATAGAGCACGACTCCCAGCACACTGATCGCCAGCGTCTGAAACGTCTTTTCACGCCAGAAGGCCACAAGGCAACCCCAGCTTCCGGCCGCCAGTGTGGCTGCACCGACGATGGCTTGTGACCAGAAAATCTGTTCCCAGGTAACACCGCCCAGAAGCTTCAGAAAGCAAAACACTGGCCAGGATGTTGCCAGGAGTACGCCGACATTCAAAAGGCTGGAGAACAATTTGCCGAGTGCGAGTTCATGATTTCGCAGGTCGGTCATCAGCAGCAGAATCAGCGTCTTGCGATCCTTCTCCTGAGTCACCAACGATGCCGAGAACACTGTGGCAAAGAACAACCCCAGTGTGAGCTGCAGCAACGCGAAGACTCGAAATGTCAACGCACCGAATGACGCCACATCGCCGGCAAACAGGACGTCCTGAAATCCGATCGTGGCCTGCCGAATGCTGTAAAACAAAATCAGCAACGCACCGACAAAACCGGATCGCATGAGGTAGTGACTCAGGCGACGCGGAGTCGTCAGAACTTCGCGTTCAAATATCGGCCCGGCAACCACCAGTCACACTCCCCAACCAGTTCTCTCCGCGAGAACTCAGGCAAACCTCTGCACTGCAGACTCAATTGTATTCACTGCAAATCAGAGGACATCGAATCTGTTTTTTCTACTGCAGCTTACGCCCACGCGTTTCGCGCTGGAACTCGCGTTCAGTTTCCAGGTGCTTTCCGGAATTCTCAACCCACAACGATTTGAGTGGATATTCGTCCGGGATCGGCCGAGCATTCTGCTGATGAATCGCCTGCCAATACTGAACGATCAGCAACGCCTCATCCACATAGCGGCTGTCTTCATACATCGTCGAGAATTCCTGCTTCGCTTCCAACCATCGCTGCATCGCTTCTTCAAGCTTTACCTGAGCCTCAGAGGCCACAGTCATGCCTGACGCAGGATCAAGACGATCGAAGCCCTTACCCTGCATGTAAAGTTGCTTGGCGTCAAAGAAGGTCTTATGCAGAGTCAGCGTCACAGGAGCCATTTCGGCACTGGCGTATCGCCGCCAGAAATCGAAGTTGACCATCTTCACGTTGGCTTCCCAAAGCTTTCGCTGTGCCATCAGCGTAATGCCGTTTCGCTCTGCCTGCTGCTTCAGCTCCTCTTCAGACGGAGCAAGTGTGTAGACCTTATCATCCAGACCAAGAAAATCTTCTCGACCATAGTCTTCCATCCAGGACTTGAAGCCTGCTTCCCAGGCCGCGATATGCTCGCCAAAAGCTCCTTCTTTGGTCCTCATCTCTGCATAGTTGATCAGAGACTTCGCAGGTCCCTGTCGAAAGAAGACATGCGTCATTCCCTTAACGCCGATCAGATCATCGTTGTCGTCTTTTTCGTTTGCCTTGACGAACCAGTCGTGGGCAACGAGATAGCTGTCCTTGCCTTCTTCATTGATCGCAGGATCCGGTCCTCTTTGCCCAGGAGAAACCTCAAACTTAGGATCGGGGTCCTGCTTAAAGAAGACGCGGAAAAACTTCTTCTCATCGGAAATCCCCATTTTGGAGGAGATCACTTCACCCACGTTGTGGAAGAGAATTGGGATAGTCTGATTACGATCTGTCCCGAGCTTCAGGAATTTGATCCCTTCCTTGACCCAGTAGAATCGATCATCGACTTTGTCCCATTCGCGTGACACGTTGTAGGCCAGATTCCAGCCTTGAAACTTCCAGATCTGAACATAATGGGGCTGCAGCAAAATGATGGAATCAACTGTTGTCTTAAGCTTTGCCCACTGCTTCTTTTCCTGATACTCAATGGCTTTCAGGTGCAACACGCTGGCCGCAGGTCCACGCAGACCCAGCAACACCAGGTTCATCGCAGAACTGGATGGATCCACTTTTCCCAAAGTGGCTTCGCCCAGATCATACTGCTGTCGCATTTGCGCGAGCTTGCCGAGACCACCCGATGAGGAATCCGCAGCGTTCTGCTCCGCAGGAAATCCGAGATACACAATCGGCCCCAGCAACAGAATGATTCCGATGCCGTAGCTCATCTTGCGTTGGCGAGAATTCAGATTCGTCATTTTGCCTCCAGTTCGCGAAACTTCAGCATCGCGCCCGCCATCAGGACACAGGGGATCAGAAAACCAGCGAAAATAGCGACAGCCGGGACTACGCAGTCGTTGAACGGAACATCAAATCCGTTTTCAACGAACGACGACCCGCGATTAAACACACTGAAGTCCGGAACAATACTGCTGAAGACTCTAAGCACTCCCTCCAGCCCTTTGTCAGCCCCCTTAAGAACTGCCGAAGTCGTGGATGAAACATCCATACCAACCTGAGGATTTCGGTGCTGAGCAATAAGTACTGCGGACTCCAGCGTTCCCATACCCTGTTCCTGTCCCGAAAGCATTTTCATCATGAATTCATGGAAGAACTGACCGACAAGAAAGAAGGTCAAAGTAAAGAACAGTGCGACCGGACCCTTCACGATACAACTGACCGTAACACCCAGCACAATGATCAGCATCAGCATCAAGGCAATGCTCACCAGGGCCTTGGTGTATCCAACAAGGAACGAACGATCCGGCTTGCGAATGAACAGGTCAGGGCGAGCCATCCCAAGGTACATTTGATCGTTGAGGCACGCGACTTCAACTCGCAAAAATCCATTGGAGACCAAATCTGTGAGGAGATCTTTCTCAATCAGCCAACCGTCAGTGTCCTGAGAGATCAGCAACTCTTTGCGGATGAGATCATCAAAAAAGGCGAACCATCGACGACCATCGACAACTGCCAACTTGCCATCACTGATCTTCAGTGTGCCCGCAGTTAATTGTTCGTTGAGCACTGTCACCAATAGCTCGGCATTGAGCGGAGATACAGAAGCGTCCTTCTGAAGGCTATCAACAAGGCCGGAGCTGATTGCATTTCCCTCAACCAGCTTTCCCTCTTCACTCCACTTCTCAAATAGGCCCGACAGGAACCTCGCCAAAGTTTCATAGTCGGCTGCAAATCGAAGTTTGCGTGGAACCACGGTGATGTTTTCTGCGGCACCTTCGTGATACTCTGAAATGTGGAAGGCCGGAAGCGGCACTTCTAATTTTGGCAGCGATTCATGCAGTACGTCGGCATTCTCCAGAATCCCTCCGGCCAAAGTCTCCAGAGATTCTGCAAACTCAGCATACGGAGGCTTATCCGTCGCCCCGGTTGCATTGTTTGTCTGAAGAACTCGGATAAGAGCGATGCCACTACTTGATGCGGCATCAAACTTTTCCTGAACAGGCAACAACGCAGGAAGTTTAAGTTCCTTTAAAACAACACCGGCGACGGCCAGTCCGTTCTGCAGACCAAGATAGTCCGCCGGACGCAGTTCGTCAGGGTTACTGCGGACGCGAGTAGCCAGCTCTTTTAGTCGTTCGGATCCATTCCGGAACTGGCCGTCTCGCAAAGCATCTGCCACTGGCCTGAGAGCTTCGCCCTGAGACAACATGCCGAATGCCTCTTCACGTGGATTGGACGATAATGTGTACTGGGCCTGAACACCCTGAAGAACGCTTTTCTCCGACCCCTTCACCGTTCTGAAAGCTTCAAATCGACACTCCAGCTTCACTCCTTCGACCGTCTTGGCCTCATCTCCAGTACCGATCGTTTCCCTCACAATCGAACTTTCATTGACATCACGAAACATCCAGACAGCTCGGGCTCTGGAGTTACCGGCGATGTGCGACCGATACATCCATGTATCACCCACATTGATACCAGTTGCGGCCGGCTGACCGTCCACATCGAAGAAGTAAAGTTGCCCAAACACTGGAACTCGGCAGGTCAACTGACTGCGGCTGTTTTCTGGCAACTTACGGTAGATCCAAACCGCTCCGATAACGCCCATGACCACAAGAACGAGGCAGGCGACAATTCCCATGCCGGCCATACGTCCAATGACAATCTCCAACCGACGAGCCGGCTTGGTGACGACCGTGTGCAATGAGCGAATCCGAATGTCTTCCGGAAGTGCCCAGCAACTCAGGAAGATCACGGCTGGCAGAATCAACCACGCAATCGCTGTCAGCAAAAATGTCACGTGAATGGAAACCTGCAACTCCGGACGGGAGTTCGTATCTGTCAAAAACCAGCCGGCAAACATCAGCAGGACCGCAAACACCACAAACACGAGCAACGCTTTGCGTCGGATCGCTTCCAACAGCGTCAGTTTCGTTAATGCGTAAATTCTTCGAGGCGAAAGCGAGAACAGGTCGCCCAGATAACTTCTCAGCCCCGTGGAAAAGATCGCAACACCACTTCCTCCGTTTCGAGCGAGAGAAAGTACGAACGACAATCCAACGGAGATCAGCGTCAAAATCCCAACAAGCATCATCCACGACGTGGCTGCGCTGGAAAGGTTGTAAGGTCTGATATCAAAGTCCATAAGTCACAGTTCCGACAAAACAGTCTGCGAAACAGCAGAAACATCACGGAGTGGACCAGT
>CAIJTV010000697.1:0-1964 GCA_903823635.1 uncultured Planctomycetaceae bacterium | reverse complement strand
GAGCTCCCGATTTTCCGATCGCCGAAAAGTACGAGCAGGATCCGCGACTGGTACAGCAGGAAAAGCTGGGCACAGATTTTGGTTGGGTGTCGAGCTCTCTCAAGATCTCCGTCAGTGCGTCGGCGGGGCTGCAGTTTGAACCACGACAGTTGCGAGTGGCCCCGGGGACTCGAGTCTCGCTGGCGTTTAAGAACGGTGATCCCAGCATGCCGCATAACGTGGCTGTCGTGAAAGTCGACCATATCGATGAGTTCGGCGAGCAGTCGATGCAGTTGGCTAGTAATCCACGAGCCATCGCGACTCATTACGTCCCGAATGATCCGGCCGAGATTTGCTTCTCGCCGATTCTTCAGCCCGGTGATCAGTACACGATGTTCTTCGAAGCTCCCAAAGAGCCTGGTGAATATCGGCTGGTTTGCACCTATCCGGGACACTGGCGAGTCATGCAGGGGAGCTTGTTTGTGATTCCCGATGGTCAGCCGTTGCCCGAGTCGGCGAATGCTCCTGTGCGTAAGTTCGTGAAGATGTGGAACTCGGCTGAGCTGGCTGCCGATGCGGACAACCTTGCTGGCCGAAACTATGAACAGGGGCGAAAGGTTTTTGAGATCGCCGGTTGCAGCAAGTGTCATAAACTGAACGAAGTTGGCACCGTGCTCGGTCCGGATCTGACGAAAATCGCCGAGCGTTTCAAGGGCCAGAAACTTCTGCAGCAGTTGCTGGAACCATCCACGGAAATCAACAAGCAATATCAAACGTGGGTGGCCGCGCTGAACGACGGTCGAGTCATCTCGGGCATGATGCTCGAGCAGAATGATGCCTCAATCACTCTGCTGCCGAATCCGCTAAAACCGGAAACTAAGATCTCTATCGCCCGTGCAGACATCGAGGAACTGGAAGCATCCAACGTGTCCACGATGCCAATGAGTCTGCTCATCACTTTTACTCGAGATGAAATTCTCGATCTGCTGGCATTCGTACAAGCGGGCGGACAAAAACAGAATCCGGTTTTTGCGAAGTAGCAATTTCAATCACGGGTTGTTGCTTGAGTCAATCCATCAGCCGCAGGGCGTTAGCCCCAGGTTATTTCTTCTTGAGTCCAATCATCGTTTCTCCCTGGTCGTATCTCCCACACTATTTCTGACAACACCCATATGACATCTTTAAAAGCTTCTCTTTGTGTTGCGTTCACATTGACTCTTCTGTTAGGCAAGCTGCTGATGGCTCCTGCCTCCGCCGACGAAGCATCAAAAGATTTCGCCGGGACCAAAGGCAACGGCAACTTCATCATCGGCCCCGACTACAAGGTCGATCCGGACCTTACAGACGAAGGCAATCCCAAAGGTCGAGTTTTCCAGTTCTCAATGGCTCTGGCGGACAGCAAGATCTATCGAGGTGATGACAAGACCCTCGATCCGCGCAAGCCTGTCCGCAAGGAACGCAAGATCTTCGTCTACGTTCCGGCCGCATACAAAGACGGCACGAAAGCTCCGATTCAGGTGATTCACGACGGGCCTGCTCAATTCAAACTTGTGAGCAACGCGCTGGATAATCTGACGATCTCAAAAGACCCTGATCGCAAGCTGCCGGCGTTTGTGGTCATTGCCGTGGAGAACGGCGGAGATGACAGCTACGGAAGTCAGCGTGGCCTCGAGTATGACACAATGTCCGATCGACTGGCTCGTTTCATTAATGATGAAGTTCTGCCGGCGGTTTTGAGCAATGCCGAGATTCGCGCAGCCTATCCGCAGATTGCCTTCACTGACGATCCATGGGGAAAAGGCGTGATGGGTTGCAGCTCCGGCGGTGCGGCCGCTCTGGCGATGGGATGGTTTCGACCAGACTTGTTCCGCCGACTGATTACTTATTCCGGCACCTTTGTTGATCAACAGGACGACGATGCTGCCGAGGAATCCGAATACCCGCTGGGGGCGTGGGAATATCATTCCGGCAAGAAGCTCATTGAG
>CAIJTV010000696.1:0-1520 GCA_903823635.1 uncultured Planctomycetaceae bacterium | reverse complement strand
GACAATCAGATTACGGGCTCGCGGATGGGCGCATTCTTTCTGGCGGAGTTCTGCCGCAATGCAGTCATTACTGGCAACACGGTCGACGGAACGAACGGTTCTCGAGTGATCAGCGTCGAGAAGTCCTGCGAGGACGTGACCATCGTCGGTAACACTTTCCGCAATGGTGGTCGCGGTTCATGGATCAACCAGCCTCGCAACTTTGTACTGGCCGACAACATCTTTGTGAATAACACGACCAAATGCGAAAACGATCCACGCCGTGGAAGACGTACGTTCCTGACGGGCGAATACGAACGTTACGCCGAACTGTACTTCACGACGTATGAATCAGACGGCCGATACGGCAACATCACCGTCCGCGGAAACATATTCACCAGCGGCCCCAATGCCTCGCACGCAATTACCTTTGCCCCGGGAGGCGAGACGATTCTCGTCGCCGACAACATCTTCCATGGCGAAGTGCGAGACATTGCTCCCGCCATTGACTGCGAGGATGTGACGATTCATGACAATCCTGGCGTTAAGACCACTCCGTAGGCTCAACTCTCCCGGCGCAAGTTATCTGACCAATGGACTGTTCGCTGCGGGAATCGCCAGCTCACCGTCACTGGTCGGGATTCTGTTGCAGTACTTCGCCGAATAATTCGGACGCCGCTCAGAACAACTGGTCAACCTGCCGTGGAACTAGATCTGATCGGCATTGATTCTGGGGATCGGACTGATCTATCCGGTGCGACTTTGGACTGAGTCCCCTGTCTAGAGCGTTGTCGACATTTGAATTTCGGATAGTTGACCTTGCCAAAGGTCCTGCCGCGAAGGGATCTTTAGCAAGATCCACTACCACTACCTCAACCGCAAATACTTTGTCTTGACTGAGCGCTATTCCTGCACTGGCCTGAATCTCTCCAGGGCCTTGCCTCGAAACCTGCCCTATCATGAAGGTGGGAAAGATTTCCGGCGAAAGCGGTATTCATCTGACATTCGAAGCGTCGCCGTTCACTCCGCAAGTAGAAAGATGGAAACAGGCTCGAAGACACGACCATAAAGCTGCACGGTCGTCTGAAACTCCGGTACTTCTCCCTAACCATATTGACCTGGGGCCGTTGACGCTTCGAAGTTGGGGTTTACCGCAGGCGTGTCAAATGTGTAGCCGGAACGGAAAACGTGAGTGCTGGCGTCTGCGCACAATACCGGAACTCGCTCCGCTCAGTCCGGCGTGGAGCGATCAGAACATTCTTGAAAGCGCATCAATTCTCGGTCTGAGCTTCGACTTGGGCTGCATCATTGGCAGATGCGATAGAATTCATCGATGACCTGTAAGAGAGAGACGCCAGGACTTCAGCGGAGCCAAGGCTTGGATCGCGTTCCGCAGCCAACTGCAGATGCCTCAGGCCTTCCGGCTGACGGCCTGCGCGAAGTTCTAACAGGCCAAGATTGTGGTGAGCCGCCGCCGGGCCGACGGCTTTCTCGAACTCCACAAAGGACTCGGTATCCCGGCCCTGCTTGGCGAGCACCAT
>CAIJTV010000695.1:0-1628 GCA_903823635.1 uncultured Planctomycetaceae bacterium | reverse complement strand
CTTGAGCTGGTAACAGATCTCGATGGAGCCTTCAGTAGACTTCACCCAAAGTATTTCACACGAATCAATCTGAGCCTTCGAATCGAAGTCCGAGACATCCAGATCAATCACTGGCGCTAGTTCAGCCAGCCAATGACGAACACAGGCGACAGCGTCGCGGGAATCGCCCAGAAGGTCTGCCGGAAGTCGAACTACCGCCATGCGGGAACTTCCAGCAACTTCTCCACAACCTTCCGACGACTTCCGGTGGCTTCATAAATCTCCGTCTGCCGTCGCGCTCCACTGCTCATCGGCAGCAACGAAACCGATTCCAGTTCCGCCAGACAGTTGAGTTCGACGGCCGTCGGCGTCAGCCGCTGAATCATCTCATCCACGATCTGTGGTACCGAACGCTGCTGGAAATCTTTGGAACTAACCAAGGAAGCGTCCGCACCGTAGCGAGTCGCCCGCCACTTGTTCTGCTCCACCATCATCGGATGATACTCGGGCAAAAACGTCCCTTCGTCAATGTCGTGCGAAATCGTATGCACAAGACACTGAATCAACGACGTCAAAGCCAGAACATGATCAAGGCTCGGAGGCATATCGCACACACGAACTTCGACTGTCCCAAAGTGATGATGAGGACGAATGTCCCACCAGATTTCCCGGATGGAGTTTATAAATCCCGTCGACATCAGGTGCTTCACCAGCCAGACATACTCGCTCCAGTTTCGCATCTGATAAGGCAAGCCTGCGGTCGGCAGCCCTTCCATAATCTTGGATCGGTTTGATTGAAGACCTGTACTGCGAGCTTCCCAGAATGGCGAGTTCGCTGACAACGCCAGCAGTAACGGCAGATGGTGCAACATGCGATCGCAAATCATGACGGCCTTGTCGCCGGAGTCCACGCCAATATGAACATGCAGACCAAAAGTCACCAGTCGACGAACCACATCTTCCATCAACGTCACCAGACGATGGTAACGTTCATGGACCGTGATCTTCTGATTGCGCCAGGAAGAAAACGGATGAGTCGCGGCCCACAGCAGACGAATCCCCATCGGATGAATAATGGCTTCCAGATCCGCCAGTTTCTGACGCAGGTCATCCCCCGCTTCTTTCACGGTCCGACAGATCCGTGTGTTGATCTCCACATAGCACTGCATCAGTTCCGGCTTGACGGACTCGCGCATGTGAGGAGGCAGTGCGGTCATCAACTGATCGATGCAACTGGTCAGGCCCAGCTCACGAGAATCGATCAACTGCAGTTCAATCTCCACGCCGATCGTGGGGCTGGCATTGGGTGTAAATCGCATCACCGTCATCAGAACTCTTTCCTGAACAACGACTGCTCTGTGGAGTGTTCGTCCTGCAACAGGGCAAAATCAGCAGAGAAACAGGTAAGGAAAAATCGCCGCTTCAGACAGCCGTTCACTCACTCAGGGGCCATTAGCGACAATACCAGCGCGGCCCGTGAAATGATTCGCGCCCCAAGCGATATCGCCCTCTCATCCACATCAAAGATCGGCGAATGCAGCATCGGCCACTCCCCTTCACCGGAGGCACATCCCAGACGAAACTGAGAGCCTCGCACATGGTCCAGGTAAACCGCGAAGTCTTCGCCACCCATACTCGGCTTATCGATG
>CAIJTV010000694.1:0-7430 GCA_903823635.1 uncultured Planctomycetaceae bacterium | reverse complement strand
TCCCTGACTACACTGATCCTGATACTGATCGCGAGTCTGACTTCAGCCGCCGAACGTCCTAACATCGTCTGGATCAGTTGCGAAGACATCAGCCCTCAGTTGGGCTGTTATGGTGACTCCACAGCCACGACGCCGAACCTCGACAAGTTCGCGACTGAAAGCACTCTGTTCACGCATGCATTTTCCTGCCATGGCGTTTGTGCTCCGAGTCGTACGGGGATCATCACAGGAATGTACCCCATTTCGTTGGGTGCCAATCACATGCGATCCAAGGCCGTTTTGCCTGATCATGTGAAGCTCTTCCCGCAGTATTTGAAAGATGCCGGTTACTACTGCACCAACAACAGCAAGACCGATTACAACGTCGTTTGGGATCAGAAAGCGGTCTGGAATGAGTCCTCCGGGAAAGCTCACTGGAAGAATCGTCCGTCAAAGGAGACGCCCTTCTTTGCCGTGTTCAACCTGACAATGACTCACGAAAGCAAGGTCTGGCCAAAGGGCTGGATCGATGTGGTCAAAGATCTTCCGGAATCACAACGCCACAAAGCGGAGAACATGATTGTTCCGCCGCTGTATCCTGATACACCGGCCGTGCGAGCAGACCTCGCGCGTCTGGCGGACATTATTACTGTGATGGATCAAGAGGTCGGAATCCTGCTGCAGGAATTATCGGATGCCGGCCTCGCGGACAACACGGTCGTGATGTTCTGGTCCGATCATGGCAACGGGCTTCCTCGCTCCAAACGCTGGACGTATGACAGCGGCTCACATGTTCCGCTAATGGTCCGTGTCCCCGAGAAACTTCGTGACGAGCTTCAGGCCACTCCGTCGGGAACAAAAGATGACCGCATGGTGAGCCTGATTGATCTGGGGCCAACGGTGCTGAGTCTCGCCGGAATTCCCAAGCCGGCTCACATGCATGGCATCCCTTTCATCGGCAAGCAAAACCACGACGGCCACGAGTTTATCTACGGAGCCCGCGATCGTCTGGACGAGCGTTTCGACATGGTGCGTACGGTCCGCAGTCGCACTCATCGATACGTTCGAAATCTAATGCCATGGCGCCCAGCGCTGCAACATGTGGCCTATGGCGAACAGAATGAGATCCTGCGCGAGATGCGACGACTTCTGGCCAACGGAGAACTGGCTCCGCAATCTTCGCAGTGGTTTGCGTCTCCTCGAGCCGCCGAAGAACTGTACGACCTCGAAAAAGACCCATGGGAACTCGTCAACCTCGCGAATGATCCGACTCACAAAGCCACATTGGAAACCTTGCGCGCAGAATGTGACCGCTGGCAGGTTGAAGTCCGAGATGTTCACCTGCTGCCGGAGATCATGCTGGACGAAGCGGAACATGAACACGGCTCTCGCTGGAAGATGTTTCAGGGCGACGTAGGAAAACTTCGCCTTCAACGACTGCTGGAAGCCGCGAAACAAACATCACATCTCGATCCGAAAACAGCGACGACCGTTTCAGGTCAGCTCGACAGCGATCCGGCGGTCCGCTGGTGGCAGCTCACGTTGCTGGCTCATGCGGGAAATGCGGAGCAGTTTGCGGACATACTGAGTAAAGAAATTCGTTCATCGAATCCCGCAATTCAACTCGCCGCAGCAGCAGGCTTGGCACGAGCCAACAGGACAGAAGACGCTGCTGCTGCCTTCAAGGCTCTGATCAAATCCGAAAACACATTTGTCCGCCATGCAGCGATGCTGGAAATCGATGAAGCCGGCGAACAGATCATCAATGCTTTGCGAGATGACATCACTGCCGGCCCGGACGAAGAATATGTCCGTCGCTTGTATGAACATGCCACGAAGTCAGAATAACCAAGTGGCCAGATCAATCACCCCCTTTTCCCTTCCTGAGTCTCAGATGTCTCCGTTCTCGCAACTTCGCCCGCGTCGAAAAATCACCGGGATGTCGGCAGTGCTCCTGCCGTTTCTTGCTCCCGGCGAAGTCGACTGGAGTTCATTCGAAGCTCACGTAGCCCGCACTTGTGACGCTGGACTTGCTCCCGCAGTCAACATGGACACCGGCTACATCAACCTGCTGGATAACTCAACGCGCCTGGAAGTCCTGCGGAGAACTCAGGCTGTGACCGCTGGCCGGATGTATGTTGCCGGAGCGTTTGTCAAAGATACTCCGGGAAGCTCTTTCAATCTGCCGCTTTACAGTCAGCGGATGGAAGAGATCCAAAAGCATGGCGGTACGCCGGTGATCTTTCAGTCGTACGGACTGACTCAGCAGCCTGACGCGGACATCATCAACGCTTACTCCCAAATCGGTCAAGCCTGTGACAAGTTCATCGGCTTCGAGCTGGGAACGATGTTCGCTCCCTTTGGACGAATCTACAGCGAACAGGTTTATCGCGGACTCCTGCAGATTCCTCAATGCCTTGGTGCCAAACACTCCTCACTGCAGCGAGAACTCGAATGGCAGCGACTGAAATGGCGGGATGAGATTCGCCCCGACTTTATGGTCTTGACCGGCAACGACCTGGCAATCGACATGGTGATGTACGGCAGCGATTACCTGCTTGGCCTCAGTAGTTTCGCGCCGGATTTGTTTGCCCGACGAGATGCCATGTGGGCTGCGGGAGATGCCGATTTCTTCCAGTTGAATGATGTCCTGCAGTATCTTGGATTCTTCGCGTTTCGAGTTCCCGTGCCCGCCTATAAACATTCTGCAGCTATGTTTCTGCACCAACGAGGCTGGCTTAAGACAACTTTGACACATCCTCAGAGCCCCGTACGACCCGAAAGTGACATGCCGATCCTGGGGGAGATTCTGGATAAACTTGGGCCGTGGCTTGGATGATCAGAGGTTTTCTGATGCGAACGCCAAATCACTCAGACGCGAGCAGACTGTTGCTTTACCCGCCCCCGACCCTGCGTCGGGGGTTTAACGGCCTTTGCACCAGTAACGATAAAGTCAAAGTCAGTGGTGCAAAGGCCGGCAGGCCCCTGAGGCAGGCTCAGGGGGGATAAATCACTCGACCGGCAATGCTCAAACAATTGATATTTCATTCAAGAATGAGCAAATCTACGACGCGCAGGCACGCAGATGACAAGGGCGGTGCCGATCGATAAACTCCCGGCCTCTCGCGAATCCGCGAGTTCCAACACATGTCACTGTTTTAGCGGGTAGAGATCGTGGCGGTCATTGTTCAGAAGTTTGGCGGCACCAGCGTTGCGAATGCCGGGAAAATTCGTCAGGCAGCTCAGCGGGCCGTCGATGCCAAACGCAAAGGTTACGACGTTGTCGTTGTGGTCAGTGCACGAGGTCACAAGACGGATGAACTCGTGGACCTGGCGGCTGAAATCACAAAAACGCCTCGACCACGCGAAATGGACATGCTGCTCTCCACGGGCGAACAGGAATCCGTGGCGCTCATGGCCATGGCGGTCCACGAGTTGGGCGAAGAAGCCATCAGCCTGACCGGCGCGCAAATCGGTGTACTCACCGACACGACGCATACCAAGGCACGTATCGTCAGCATCTCCACTCAGCGAATGCGCGAACTGTTGTCAGCAGGGAACATCGTCATCGCCGCCGGATTTCAGGGCGTTGACTCCAACATGAACATCACTACGCTGGGGCGTGGTGGCAGCGATACAACGGCAACCGCATTAGCGGCTGTCATGAACGCTGAACTCTGCGAAATCTACACCGACGTCGAAGGCGTCTTCACGACCGACCCGCGTCTGGTATCATCCGCGCGGAAGGTCGAGCGGATTTCCTACGATGAGATGCTGGAACTCGCCAGCCTCGGCGCCGGCGTGATGCATTCGCGATCGATCGAGTTCGCCAAAAAATATCGCGTCCATCTGCGAGTTCGCCCATCGTACTCTGACGGCCCGGGGACTTTGATTGCTCCGGAAGCCGATGGCGTCACATCAATCGTCAGTGGCGTTGCATTTGTTCGCAATGAAGCTCTGATTAGCCTCGTTGGTCTGCCTGATCAGCCGGGTATCATGAGTGGCCTGTTCACTGCACTCTCATCGGCCAAAATTCCGGTCGACATGGTTGTGCAAAATGTCGCTCGAGAAGGCTACGCGAACGTTTCCTTCACTGTAGCCGAAGACGAACTTCCGGCCGCGATGAAAGTCGTTCAGGTCACCGCTCAAAGTCTCGGCGCTCAGGAAGTCACGACTCAGACGGGATTGTCCAAAGTCTCCATTGTCGGTCACGGAATGCAGGCTCACACAGGTGTTGCTGCCCGGATGTTCCAGGTTCTGGCCAAACATTCGATCAACATCAAAGTGGTTACAACCAGCGAAATTAAAATCTCCGTGCTGATCGATCGCGAACGCTGCAGCGATGCGGTGCTGGCTGTCCATGAAGGATTTGAGCTTCATCAGGCTAGCGCGGCATTGCCTCAAGTCGGATACGTCGCCACAAGTCGCCGCAACGGTGCCAGCGATGCGTCTCACGCAGCTGTCGCTGATGACATCGTATCACGCCTGGAAGGTATGGAGAGCATCCTCGTTAGTGATGTTTCGGCCGATGTGAATCAGTCACGAGTCACCCTCAGCAACCTGCCGGATGAATCCGGAATTGCAGAGGGAATTTTCACAGCCATCGCCGAGGGTGGTGTTCTGGTCGACATGATTGTCCAGAACGTTGCTCGCGACAACCGAGCGACGATTTCGTTCACTGTTCCGTTCGGTGATCTGGATCGATCCCTGCTGCTTCTTCGCGAAGTTCTGGAGCGATACGAAGGCTCCGCAGTGACTTCTGATCGACACATCGGAATGCTGACGATCGCAGGGATCGGGCTCCGCAGTCACACGGATGTCGGTCGTCGAGTCTTCCGGACGCTGGGCGACAATTCGATTAACGTCCAGATGATTAATACGAGCGAAATCAAATTGAGCATCGTGATTTCGGCATCAGAATGCGATCGGGCACTTCAATTGCTCCGAGCAGAGTTTGGTTTAACCTGACAGGGATAAAATCGTTATGAAGCGCATCGGGATTTTGACGGCTGGCGGTGACACTCCCGCTCTCAACGCAACAATCTACGGCGCTGTCGAGCGTGCGAACGCCCTGAAGATTGAACTGCTGGGACTACAGCGAGGATATGCGGGACTGCTCGATGCCAGAGTCCCTCACGTACATTTGAATCCCCTGTTCACCGCGATCCCGGAACTGGATCCCTGTAAAGGTGGAACTCTTCTGGGGTCTTCCCGCACCTACCTCGATGAAACCTGCGGAGACAAACTGGAACTTGTGGCAGCTCACGTCAGGAAGCTGAAACTTGACGGTCTGATCTGCATCGGCGGCGACGGCACAATCAACGGCATGCAACCCATCGCCGAGATTATCCCATGCGTTCTTGCCCCGAAAACGATCGACAACGATCTGGGCCTGAATTACATCGATGAACCCAACGAATGGACTCGTACGCCAAAAGCGGGCGGAAGTGGGTTCGTTGAGAAACGTGTTCCGGCGCGCGATACCATGCGGCTGGAGGACATTATCAACTACGCAACCCCAGGCTACGCGACGGCCGTTTTTGTAGTGGCACAATCCATTGAGCGATTGCGAACCACGGCGGAAAGTCATCGACGTATTGCGATCGTTGAGGTTATGGGCCGACAATCCGGTTACATCGCTCTGGGAGCCGCCTATGCTCAACCGGACATTATTCTGATCCCGGAAGTTCCGCTGGACCTCAATCAACTGACGGCTCGAGTCACCCAACTCTATGACCTGCAAAAACATGTCGTGATTGTTGTCGGCGAAGGCGTTCGCGATGCCGAAGGCCGAGAGCTTGGAGCAGCCATGCCGACTTATGATCCGGCCGGCAATATCCGTTACAGCGGAGCGGGCGACGCTCTGGCTGACATGCTGGCCAAGTCGATCGGAGATGAAGTGTTTTCCGAGATGCGTTCTTTCGAACCCGCGTCATCAACCATGTTCACTCGAAAGATCGGGCACACTCAGCGCGGCGGCCGGCCGATTCTGTTCGATCGATTTCATGCGTCTCAACTGGGCGGAAAGGCAATTGATCTGCTGGTTTCCGGCGAGTCAAACGAAATCGCCACGATCCAATACTGTCGAGACAAGGGATTTACTCTCAGTTCCATCGCCGCTAATAAGCTGCGCGATCAATGGGGTGAAATTCATCCTCGCGAAGTCCATCCCTCCATGTACGACGCGCACCGCATGCAACTTTCCGAGTTCGGCATGGACTATCTGAAGCCGATCTTCACCAATGCGATCGGGCTGGATGACGTGGAAGCAATCCGCACACAAATGTTCAGCGCCGGAAGCCTCAGCAATCGCTACCAGAGTGTGAATACCGATATCCGAAAACGTATTCGATACGTTTGAGCATCCGGACAAACTGGATACCACCATGTCCATCTGGGCCGCGGTGGGCTGGTGCTCTGTTGATCTGACAGTTTAACGGCAAGCCACAGGCGTCGTTGCGAGAGTTCGCCTACGCCCTCGGCTTGCCGTTAAACGAATCATTTTTTCCTGGCCTTCTTCGAAGCAGCTTTCACAGACTTTGCACTTTTCTTCACAGCTTTTTTCGCGGCCTTTTTTGCAGGAACCCCTGCCGATTTCTTTGCAGGCTTGTTCGCCGCATTCTTCAGCAGCTCTTCCTGATATCTGGCAACAAAATCTTTTGCCGTGACGTTTCGAATGACGTCTGCAATGACATCCAGCGCAACATCATCCAGCTTTTTGAAGCGTATACAGCTCTTGCCCATATCGAGCTTCTTACCAGTCTTCTGCCACGCTTTGCGGAACTGTTCCTCGCTCTTATCCATGTAGATGCACATCAGATAAACCGCCATGTGGTTCTTCTGCGAAGCCACGCTCACAAACGGAAGAGGCTGCTTTGGATCGCAATGATAGCCGTCAGGAAAAAAGCGGTGCGGAACGTAGTAGCCAATCATTCCATACTGAATTCCCTCTTCGAAATCCTTATCGAGGTTCTGGAGAATCATCTTTCGGATCGCAGAGATGGCGGCTCGCCGATCCTCAGGCAGCTCTTTAAGATACTGCTCAACCGTTTTCGCATTGCTTTGCATTGCTGTCTCTCCGTCCTCTGAACTATGTTCGTCGGGTAGTTGACAATAACAGGCGGTACTATCACCATCATATTTGAAAAAACGACCAACGGAAAATGATTGCCCGTTTCTCAAATCAAAACGCGTCAGCAGTAACAAACAATTCGGAATCATATGCCTTCGGAGCCTGAGTCGACTCATCTTGCCAACGTCACGCTCGTCAAAGAGCAGCGATCACGTGTGCGCGACCTGCAGGGCTTCCGCAAGGGGCATCAGATACCGACGGAGTCTACAGAACACACGAACAGCTTTGTCGGCCGAATTGCTGCTGAAGATCTGGCAGCCGATCTGGAAACCCGTTTTGCCGACTTTCGAAAACTCCTGAAGTTCAAACGCGTCGATCT
>CAIJTV010000693.1:0-3171 GCA_903823635.1 uncultured Planctomycetaceae bacterium | reverse complement strand
GCGGCAAGTAGAGCTGTTTTCATCCGAAGAGCTTTCTGTTGTTCAATCAACATTGTGTCTTTCGGCCACACAGCATAGGCGTGGGGCAACCCTTTCGACAAGCCGCCCCATCGAAGGTTCCTGGTAGCCGACTGGAATGCAAAACAGTCGTGTCACCGTTGGCGAAGGTCGGCAAATTCTGTAAGACTGCGCAGCAACAGTTCGTGCTGATTCGATGACGAGTATTGCCTGAACCCTCATTTTGCTGAAGTCTGTAGTATGACTGAAACCTTTGTACTTATTCCCGGCCGGACGACAGATCAGGGTTGTGGCATCAGTGAGGGCAAGTTTCAGGACAAATACCAGAAGGAAATTCGAGCCCTCCAGGTGGCTCCCGGCGATATGGCTCGGCTCGGCTTATCCGATGGCGATCGAGTTCGACTGACTGGCGAAGAAGGTCAGACCGTCGAAGTTTGTATCGTGTCGGCCAAGAAGGACGAATTGCCCGAAGGCTTGCTGTTCATCGCCTACGGCGATATCTCCAGTCGGCTGATGGTCGGGGATACTCACGGTTCCGGCATGCCGACCAGCAAAGGCATGGAAGTCACGATGGAGCTTGTGCAGAAGGCCTGACACTGGTGCAGGTTTGAGTTTTTTGAGATTTCAAATTTGAAATCTGAGATTTGAAATGTCCGATTTGGACCGACGCCAAGTAACGTCTCCGCGAATGATCATGCGTTCCCCGGCGGAATTCTGAGATTCCTCGCCGCTTGTTCCTGAGTACGCTGCCAGACTATCCTTCCGGGCACTGCCGTCTCAACCAGCCTCTTAACTCACATCATAATTCTCTATCGGGAAGTTTGTTCATCCCATGAAGATTACTCGGATCGAAACGCTCGTGTGCAACGCTCGCATGCGAAACTGGATCTTTGTCAAAGTCATGACGGACCAGGACGGTTTGTTCGGCTGGGGCGAAGCGACTCTGGAATGGCATACTCGCAGTGTTGTCGCTGCGATCGAAGACATTTCACAACTCCTGATCGGTGAAGATCCAACACGCGTCGAACATCTCTGGCAGATGATGCATCGTCAGCACTTCTGGCATGGCAATGGCATCGTCCGAGCCACTGCGATCGCCGGTATTGATCTCGCGTTGTGGGATATTCTGGGCAAGGTCGCCAACCTTCCCTGCTCAAAATTGTGGGGCGGTCCTGTTCGCGATCATGTGCGAACCTATTGCCATCTGGGCGGCGGCAAGATGGAGGACTTCTATGAGACGTCCACCGAGGATGCTCAGCGATTCGCGGACCTGGCCAGAAAAGCCGTGGAGGATGGCTTTACGGCATTTAAGTCAATGGCGGTTCCTCCGACGTTGCCTCTGGAAGGGCTCAAGCCAATCCGCACAGCAGAAAAAGCCGTCGCGGCGATGCGAGAAGCCGTTGGCGAATCGATCGATATCATGGTCGACTGTCACGCGCGTCCGTCTCCAGCCATGGGATTGCAGTTTGCAAAGGCTCTGGAACCTTACGGATTGTATTTCCTTGAAGAACCCTGTTGGCCGGAGAGCATTGATGGGCTGGCTGCGATTGCTGCGGCCGTTACGACGCCGATCGCTACGGGCGAACGAGTGACAAACCTGGCGGCGTTTCGAGATCTCTTCGCAGCTCGCGCGTGTGCCGTTTGCCAACTCGATATTACGCATTGCGGCGGCCTGAGCGAAGCTCGGCGGATCGCGGCTCTGGTCGAGGCTCATCGCTTGTCGCTGGCACCGCATAACCCGCAGGGGCCGGTGAGCACAGCGGCTTCGCTGGAGTTTGGATTTTCACAACCCAGCTACATCATCTGCGAAACAGTGCATGAAGATGTGCCATGGCGTCAGGATGTTGTTGATCAGGGATTTACGGTCGAGAAAAAAGGACGCATCGTGCGCCCGAATACTCGCCCCGGGCTCGGCATTTCCATCAACGAAGACGAAGTTCGCAAGCATCCGTTCGAACAGGAACTACTGCAGCGAGTCTTCAATTCCGACGGCAGTGTTGGGGATTGGTAGACGTAAAGTGCTTGGTTCTTGGTCAATTGGCGACGCACAATTTAAACGGGAGTTGAGTCATGAACATGTTGAATGAGGCTTCGGTTTGTGTGTTGCGGAACGTTCTTCGCTTGATGCTGTTGATGTTCACGGTGTGCACGTGGACGAGATCGACAGTGGAAGCAGGAGAGCTGTTGGCGGGCGTAGCGAAGGTTGATATCTCCGAGCCGACTCTTCCAGCCAATGATCCGCTGTTCGCCAAGGCTCTGGTCCTGAAACAGGATGACTCCGTTGCCGTGGTGATTACGGTTGATGCCGTGTCGATCGGTGGCATCGGATTTATCAAAGACGATTATCTCGGAAAGGTTCGCAAGGAACTCGAAGCGTCGCTGAAGATTCCTCCCATGAGTGTCTTCGTCAATGCCAGTCACTGCCATGGAACCGTGTGTGCCGACGTCGATCAGAAGACCGTTCAGGCGGTGCAGGAAGCAATGAAGAACCTTGTCCCTGTGACGGCGGGAACCGGGATCAGTCAGGAAGTTCGCATCATGGAGAACCGCCGCCTGCTTCTAAAAGATGGCAGCGAAGCCGATGTTCGCCACGCGTATTCAATGCCCAGAGATGAAGATGTGGCATCCATCGGGCCAGTCGATCCGGAGATTGGTCTGCTGCGACTGGACCGCAAAGATGGAACTCCGCTGGCTGTTGTTTACAACTTCGCCTGCCACCCGATTCAAGGAGCACCCAACAAGCTGAACACAGCCGACTTTCCAGCTCATGCATCGCGGGTCGTTGAAGAGAACTTCGGCAGCGGAGTGATGGCCTTCTTTATTCAGGGCTGCGCGGGCGACATCAATCCGGTCGTTTACAAGGATGTGCATAGTCCTCGAGATTCTGAACCATTCGGCTCAATGCTGGGCCTGAATGTCATGCGAGGATTAAAGACCATCGAGATGTCGGAGACGGCCCAGTTGAAGGTTATGAATGAATCCCTGGCATTGCCTCGTGCAAAGGACATGCAGCAGCGGATCGCTTCAATCGAAGCGGAGCAGGCGCGATTGCTGAAGTCGCTTGGTGGCACCAGCTTGAACTTCAAGACTTTTCTGCCGCTCTTTGTGCAGTACAAAGTGTCTCCGGAGTTTCCTTCGTATTACTCACACCGT
>CAIJTV010000692.1:0-4545 GCA_903823635.1 uncultured Planctomycetaceae bacterium | reverse complement strand
GCAGATCGTCTGATTGAGGTGACTTACGAAGGCTTCTGTGAAAATCCTTGCGAGTCTCTGCGATGGATCAGCGGACGCATTTCCGGCGTGGATCTTAAAGAAAACCTGATGGCGGCCGAACTGAAGCCATTCAAGGCATCTGCGAAGGTAACATTGACTGCCGCGGAACAGCAGCGGTTGTTGAGCCGACTTCAGGAGCGTCGCGCGACGGCTCAAATGGCCCAGCTGTAGGTCCTCGATTGCCCTGTCGGTGAAAGGTTGTCCTGCCGGGGGAAAACTGAGATCCTGCAGTCCGTCGAAACATCACAGTGCAATTGTTGTGCTGCGGGACGGATTGTGATGCAGGTGTTCTCATGTCAGATTTTTCTCCTCAGCCCACTGCTGCGATGATTGAGTTCTACGAACGTCGTACCTTCGCGCACATTGGACGAGTTCGGACTTGCCTGGCTGTAATGGCCGACATTACAGAGTATGGTGCAGAGCTGCTGATTCGTGGACAGGATCACGATGCGTCCAAGTTCGGACCGGAAGAGAGAATCCCGTACATCTGGCTGACTGAGTTTCATCGTTGTCGCAGAAACGGCGAGTTCTTTCATTATCCTGATGGCGTTGCTGAGCAGATCGAAGAGGCAGTTCGGCACCATATGTCGGTGAATCGTCACCATCCCGAATACCATCCGGATCCTGATGATATGTCAGACGTTGATCTGATTGAGATGGTATGTGACTGGACCGCGATGGCTCAGGAATTCGACCAGAATGGCGGCAGTGCTCGTGGATGGGCAGACAAAGTGATTGGCATCCGACTACACTTCGGCTCGCGTCATCGACAGTTTGTGTACTCGATGATTGAATTGCTGGATCAGCATTTTTCTCACTTCGGCTTCACGAGTGAAAAGTCGTCCTGAGAGTCGCGCGATTTGAAGTTGCTGCCGGCATTCATAATGCCACGGAAAGGCGGGTCGGTCACGATGTCGGACATATCGAGCAATTCTCAGGCCCGATTGGCGGCACTTGATCAGTTTCGCGGCTACACGATGGTTGGCATGTTGCTGGTCAACTTTCTGGGAAGCTATGAGGTCTGTCCGCGAATCCTGAAGCATAGTCACGACTATTGCAGTTACGCGGATACGATCATGCCGCAGTTTCTGTTCGCAGCAGGCTTTGCAATGCAGCTCAGCCTCGGGCGACGACTACAGCAGGGCGGTCAGATGCCATGGGCCAGAGCCATCCGGCGAATCCTGAGCCTCGCTGCCATCGCAATCGTCTGGTATTCGTTCTGCGACTTGTCCGCAATCGTGCAGAAGTTTCGGACAGAAGACACGACTGTTGTGTTGGGAACGCTGTTTAAGAGAAATCTGTTTCAAACCCTGTTACACATTGCAGTCACATCACTCTGGATTCTGCCAGTGATTGGAGCTTCGTCCAGAGTGCGCATGGGATACGCGGCGTTCTCCGGCATGCTGCATGTTGTTCTCTCTGGCCGGTTCAATTTCCAGTGGGTGAATTCTAATCCGATGGGGATCGATGGCGGCCCTTTGGGATTTCTTACGTGGTCGATTCCCGCGATTTGCGGAACCCTGGCCTGTGATCTGGTTCGATCGAAAGGAGCGTCCGCTGCGCGATCGCTCATTGGACCCGGAGTCGGCCTCATGTTTGTTGCGTGGTGCTGGTCGTGTGGTTCAACGTTATACGATGTCCCGGCTGAACTCGTGAATGAACAGAAAGCAGTGAAGCTTGCTGAGGACCCGGTCCTGCCATCCCTCAAACGCATTCAGCGATCGAGTGGCAGCATTACGGAGCCGCCATTTGTGCCGCCGCCGAACGCGGATTTCCGCAAGTGGAACTACTGGATGATGAGCCAGCGAGGAGGCACGATCTCCTACACGACATTCTCTGCCGGATTCTCCTTGGTGGTGTTTGCACTGTTTTTATGGGCCTGCGACTCATGCAAATGGCAGGCGGGAATTTTCAGAACGCTCGGAACCAATTCTCTGGCCGCTTATCTCCTGCACGATGTTGCTTCGTGGTGGATCTCGCCGTGGTTTCCGAGACACTCCGGACCATTCATGGTGACATTCGGATTTTTATGCTTCAGCGCGTTCGTCTATGGCGTCTGCTGGATGATGGAACGTCGAGGTTGGCTGATCAGGGTTTAGCTGAACATTGCCATACGTTCAGAAACATTGTGCTCTGGATCACTTCATCTCCAGCGACTTCACCAGGAATGCCAGTTCATCTGAAGCCTCTTCAATAATCTTGGCCGTCGGTTTTCCGGCACCATGGCCTGCGGAGGTTTCAATCCGGATCAACGTCGGAGCTGTCCCTGACTGACACGCCTGTATCTGGGCCGCAAACTTGAAGCTATGTCCCGGGACAACTCGGTCATCGGTATCGGCCGTCGTAATCAGTGTCGCCGGATAGCGAACTCCACCCTTAAGATTGTGATAAGGCGAGTACTTCAGCAGTGCGGGGAACTCTTCGGGAACTTCGGCACTTCCGAAATCATCCGTCCAGAATCGGCCTGCCGTGAACTTCTGGAATCGCAGCATATCCATGACTCCCACCCCGGGAAGACACGCGCCGTACAGATCTGGTCGCTGAGTCATACAGGCTCCCACAAGCAGGCCGCCGTTGCTGCGGCCCTGAATGGCCAGCTTCTTTGACGAGGTGTACTTGTTTTCAATCAGCCATTCCGCCGCCGCGATAAAGTCGTCGAAGACGTTTTGCTTGTTCAGTTTTGTGCCGGCCTTGTGCCAGCGTTCACCGTATTCACCGCCTCCACGCAGATTTGCGACTGCATAGACACCGCCCATTTCCATCCACGTCACGCGGCCAACGCTGAAGCTGGGAGTGATGGAAATATTGAAACCACCATAGCCATAGAGCAGAGTTGGGTTCGTGCCATCAAGCTTCAGGCCCTTCTTGTGAGTAATGAACATCGGCACTTTTGTGCCGTCTTTGCTGGTATAGAAGACCTGTTTCGTCTCGTAGTCGTCCTGATTAAATTTAACCTCGGCTTTACGATACAGAGTGCTCACACCCGTGATCATGTTGTAGCGGTAAGTGGTCGGCGGAGTTGCAAAGCTACTGAAGGAATAGAACACGTCGGTATCTTTGCGGCGGCCGTCAAAGCCTGCCGCTGTTCCGATCCCAGGGAACTCAACCTCGCGCACAAATGTCCCGTCCATTGCATGCAGTCGAACCTGCGTCTTTGCATCCTTCAGATAGTTACAGACGAACATATTGCCCACAATTCCGACACTGTCCATCGCGTTGTCGGATTGAGCGATGATCTCCTTCCAATACTCTTTCGCGGGCCTTTTGAGATCGATTGCGATCACACGCTTGTTGGCTGCGTCAAGGTTAGTCTTGAAGTACAGGACATGGCCATCATTTCCGACAAAGGAATATTCGTGGTCAAAGTTGCTGATCAGTTCGGTCGGCAAACCGTAAGGTTCGGTGAGATCTTTGACGACGATGCGATAACGGTCATCCGTTCCCAGCCACACTGTAATGATCAGATAGTGGCCGTCTTCTGAAACGCTAAGTTGAAAACCCCAGTCTGGTTGATCAGGACGCTCATAAACCAGAACGTCAGAGGACTGCGGTGTGCCAACTCGGTGATAATAAACCTTCATGTTGGCATTGAGTGATGTAAACGCGGCTCCTTCTTCAGGCTGCGGATAACGAGCGTAGAAGAATCCTTTGCTGTCAGGTGTCCATTCGGCTCCACTGAACTTGACCCACTTCAGTTCGTCTTCCAGCACTTTGCCTGATTCGATCTCCATAATCTTCCAGGTGTTCCAGTCCGAGCCAGCGTCCTGAATCCCGTAAGCGACATACCGTCCGTCGTCACTGAAAGCCGAGCCTGACAACGCAACAGTACCCTCTTTGGACCAGGTGTTCGGGTCCAGCAAGACCTTCGCTTCACCTTCGAGCGTTTCCTGCTGGTACAGCACGTTCTGATTTTGCAGACCGTCGTTGCGAGAGAAGTAGTATCGTCCACCTCGTTTAAAGGGGGCTCCGATCTTTTCGTAGTTCCAGAGTTCCGTCATTCGCTTCTGAATGGTCTCTCGCTGCGGAATCGATTTCAAAAAGCCGAAGGTCACTTTGTTCTGTTCTGTCACCCAGTCGGCCACTTCCTTCGAAGTGCGGACGTCGTCTTCCAACCAGCGATAGGGGTCGGGAACCTTTGTTCCATGGAAATCGTCCGTCTGTTCCACAGTGCGAGTCGTCGGATACACGAGATTTGATTCCTGAGCGTTCAATGACGAACAAACGATAAAACCTGTGATGGTTCCGGAAACGATCAGAGTTGCTACACAAAGACGATGCATGAATTGATCCCCCAAGTCACTGGCTGAAAGATTTTGCAGAATCTTGCTGTGTTCTCCGCAGTTATTCAATTCAGCCGGAAGTTCCTCGCGGCGAGATACGTCGATTCTCGCCTCCAGTCTTCGTCGCTACTCAACATCCGTTAATGATCATCTGGCGCGACGCATGCTTCAGCCAGTCCGGCAGTGTGGCCTCAGAGGCTCGCCT
>CAIJTV010000691.1:0-5614 GCA_903823635.1 uncultured Planctomycetaceae bacterium | reverse complement strand
TGATCAACTGATGAGTTTCTCCGACCGGCTCGGCATTCCAGGATCGAATTCGCCCGGCCGCCGAAACGACGTCGATGATTCGCGCATCCTTTGGAACAAGGATCGAGACATCTCTCAGTTCACCGCGAAGGATTTCATAATTCAGGAGCGTACGTGACTGCAGCAAGCCTTGTTCAATCCGCACGCTGGTTTCGTTTGTCACGCTGCTCAGCAGGTCCATCACAGGCTTTGAACCCGCGCGAGGATTCCAGTGAACTTCAAACTGATTCACTGCGCCGAGGCTGGCTTTGGCGACCGTCTTGCCTTCGACGGTCAGACCGTCCGTTGGCAGCAGAACCTGAAGCGGCACAATCTTGATGGTCTGGTCCGGTTCAGGAATCGTGACGACCAGTTCGCTGATGCCTGTTGGTGGGCACTGGATGGCAAACGAACGATCTTCCGGTGAAGTCAAAACGGTGGCAAGCAATTCCAGTTTGACAGACTTCTGCCCCGCACCTTTCAACAGCAGTTCATAAGTGCCTTGTCCTGTCCCTTTCAGAAGAACGGTTCCATCATTCGGCTCCACTTTCCCAATCGCCGCCGCGCCGAAGTTGACTGGGAGAGTCGCCCAGCCTTCAGTCTTCAGCACATTGATTTTTAGCTCAACGTTGATGCGAGCGAGGTCTTTCTCGACAACAGCACTCCATTGAGACGATGTGATCACCGCGTCCTGATTGCCGGTCGTGACCGGAATCGCATTGATGGCTCGCTTCATCAAATCGAGATACTCGGCATACGGCAGAACAACCGAAGCCTCCTGATTATCGAAGACCTTTTGCAGTTCTTTGAATGGAACGTAAATCAGCCTGTCCCACTTCTCTGAAACCGACGTCGGCTTTGATTCCTCCGGTGCTGCGACCGGGGCCGTTGAGGAGGGAGCAGTTGCAGGCGGATCCTGAGGAGGCGTTGTCTCCTGAGCCGCCAGGCTGGAAACACGGACAACGTTGGTCGAGAGCGTGACGACAGCCAGCAACAGGAGACAGCGAGCGATCTGACGCATAGAAGAACCTCAGGAACTGCTGGTGAGAGCGGTGGATGTATTCAGGCGGAGCAATTCGGTCGGAACGAAATACTCCGGACGGTATCGTGGGCGTAACGGTATCATGAGGCCAATCCGGCGCTCCGTTGAGATGAAGAATAGGCGGATTGCGCGGAATTTACATTTTATCCGGGGCAGATTGAGCGTGTTGCAGCCCGGAAACATTCAACTGTAGGTCAGAAATCTCTCAGAAAGAGGCTCGTTCCTGAACCCACAGGTACATCGAGCTGCTATGGCTTTCCCCGGAATTGCACAGGAGTGGAAAGCATAAACCTGAATCTCTAAGGTCACTTGCTGTCCACGAGAAGCCTCAGTGCGTCTGGCGGAATGGGTTCGAGAGCCCTGCGGATTTCCTTTCCGCGTTGATTGTGGACTTGTGATCAGTCACAATGCGGCGTCTCAACGATTGGGCGATTTCGTGAGGAGAAGGAAATGATGCGGACAGCAATCTCGGGCTTACTGACCTGTGCATTGTTTGGCGCTGTGCTGACTTCAGATCTTGTCGCGGCCGAGTTTCCCGGATTGGGGCCGAAGGGTGAGCTGGTTCGAATCGAATTTGAATCGGTCGGGGCGACTTCTCTGGTGGGCCAGAATGCTCGTAAGCAGTTACTTGTGACGGGCGTTTACTCCAGCGGTCAGAAGCATGATTTCACTCACGACGTGACGTATTCCGTAGACGCTGGAAATGTCTTGAGAGTCGATAAAGACGGTCTCGTCATTCCGCTGGCCGATGGTTCCGCAACGATCACAGCAACAGAGTCATCTGGAAAATCCGCAACGATTGCCATAACAGCTTCTCGCGGCGCAGAAGAACTGCCGGTCAACTTTGAAAACGAGATCGTGCCAATCTTTACGAAGTTGGGATGCAATGCGGGTGGCTGTCACGGCAAGGCCGATGGGCAAAATGGTTTCAAGCTTTCTCTGCTGGGGTTTTATCCAGAGGAAGATTACGAATACCTGGTTCACGAAGATCGTGGTCGGCGAGTTTTCCCGGCCGATCCGGATTACAGCCTGCTGTTGCAGAAGCCTGCTAACGTCCTGCCGCATGGCGGTGGGCAACGCATGTCGCCGGGATCGTACGAATGGGAGTTGATCAGTCGCTGGATTCGCCAGGGAATGCCGTACGGAGCAGAAACGGATCCAGTGCTGGAACGGATCGAAGCTGTGCCCGCGGTTCGTGAAATGAACGTGCGAACTCGGCAACAATTGTCCGTGATCGCTCATTACAGCGATGGATCAATTCGCGATGTGACTCGACTGGCTTCCTACGACGCCAATTATCCGGAAATGGCGGTCTCGACATCATTGGGGCGAATCACCGTTGAAGATGTGCCCGGTGAAGTCGCCATGATGGTCAGGTTTCAGGGACAGGTCGGCGTCTTTCGAGCCATCATTCCTCAGGGACTGCCGATTCCTGCGACACCGCCCGAAAAGACGTTTATCGATACATTGGTTTTTGCGAAGCAGCGACAGTTGGGAATTCCGCCTTCACCGCTTTGTGACGATGCAACGTTTATCCGTCGAGTCTCCATCGACGTCGCCGGACGTTTGCCGACAGTCTCCGAAGTGGAGCAATTCATCGCCGATCCAGATGCTGGAAAGCGAGACCGGTTGGTGGATCGGCTGGTAGATAGTCCTGGCTACGCGGACTACTTTTCCAATAAGTGGGCCACCGTGTTGCGCAATAAACGCCGCAACGCGACCGACGTGCCCTACACCTATAAGTTCCATGGCTGGATCCGTCGAGCGCTGCGTGAAAACATGCCGTACGACCAATTAGTCCGTGGAGTGTTGACAGCGACTGGTGATCCGGAAACGCATCCTCCCGTGGCATGGTATCGAGAAGTCAGCACTTCTACTCAGCAGATGGAAGATGTGGCTCAGTTGTTTCTTGGTATGCGAATGGCATGTGCCAAGTGTCATCATCATCCGTTCGAACGCTGGAGCCAGCAGGACTATTACGGATTCGAAGCCTTCTTTTCACAGGTGGGCCTGAAGAACAGCAAGTTCAATCCGAATGTTAATCAGCCGGATATGGTTTATCTGAAGACCAACGCTCCGGTGTCAAAGAATCCTCGTTCCCAGCTTGATGTGAAACCGATGGGACTCGGTGGTCCGGAGCTGGATATTTCTCCCTACGAAGATGCTCGACAGTATCTGGTTGACTGGATGGCGGCTCCGGAGAACCCATTCTTCGCAAAAGCCCTTGTGAATCGTTACTGGAAGCATTTCTTTGGGCGAGGCATCGTGGATCCGGAAGACGATCTGCGTGTGACAAATCCTCCTTCAAATCCCGAACTGCTGAATGCCCTGGCGAAGCATTTCCTGGATCATCGCTTTGACCTGAAGGATCTCGTTCGCACGATCTGCAAATCGAGTGTGTATCAACTTAGTTCTGAACCGACCGACTTCAATCGTAACGATCAGCAGAATTTCTCCAGCTTCTATCCTCGACGATTGACGGCCGAAGTTCTTTACGATGCCGTCAATTCTGTCGCGGAAACCCCTTCGAACTTCGGCACAATTCCTCAGGGAACGACGGCCGTTCAGCTTCCGGATAATGGTTTCAACAACTACTTTCTGGAAGTCTTTGGCAAGCCGGAAGCGGAAAGTGCCTGCGAGTGTGAGCGATCGGCCGAGGCGAACTTGTCTCAATCTTTGCACCTTCTGAATTCAGGCGATGTTCAGGGGCGTCTGCAGAATGGACAGGGGCGGGCGGCAAAGTTCACTCGTGAAATGGAACGGCCCGATGCCGCAAAAGTTCGCGAACTGTACGTGGCGGCGTTTGCTCGCGAGCCGCGTCCGGAAGAATCCGAGTTTATCCTTTCACGTGTGGCTGACTATCAGAACAAGCAACAAGCATGGGAAGATGTGATCTGGGCAATTTTGAATGCTCGCGAGTTCCAGTTTGTAAAATGATTCTTCACCAATTGCTTCACTTTCAACGATGCGCAGAAGTATGTCGACTCCGGCTGTGCGTGCTCATCTGCTTGATCACGATGGCGTTGATGCCGGTCAGTCATGTCGTTCGAGCCGACGAAGTTGACGAAGCAGACGCCAAGGTCGCGGCCGAAAGATTTCTCACGGTCCTCGTGAAGAATCCTCGCTTCGGAACGGCGTTTGATCGCGTCTACGGATTTTGCATCGACCGTGGATCCATCGCGACTCTGAAAGAATCGCTGCGGGCGGCTGGAAACCTGCCCGATGAGTTTGGGCCGCCAGAGGGAACGATCACAAGCGACATGGTGACTCTGGAGTTGCCGGCGACGGTTGATGCCGGCGCCGCTTGTCTTTTATTTGGCATGATCGAGCTGCGGCACTCAGAAGCGGACGCGGCCAGCAGAGTTCTCCAGCAGGCTGCAGAATTGCGTCCAAAAGATCCGGTGGCTCATTGGTATCTCGCCAAATCGCTGGCCATGGGGCAGAAGTTTGATGAAGCGGCCGCCTCTCTGGAGCAGGCGATTTCGTCTCGACCTGCAAAAATCGATCTGCTGGAAATTTACAAGGAACTGGCACGAACTCATCAGCGAGCACAGAAGGCTGAGGCTGCGTTGGCGGTGTGGGAACGGCTGGAGCAGGCATTCCCCGGCGACCTGCGGGTGAAGGAACAAATTGCCGCAACGCTGACCGAAGATGGACGATGGGAAGAGGCGCTGGTTCGCTATCAGACGTTAGCAAAGGAAACCAGAAACGCAGATCAGCGAGTGCAGTCGAGTCTTGCCGCGAGCGATGTTCTGATTCAACTTGGCCGATCACAGGAAGCGATTGCAGTCCTGGAAGCTCAGTTGAGCGATCTCGATCCAGACAGTTGGTTGTACAAAGAAATTCGTCGACGCATTGAAGGCACTTTTCGCGGTCGCAACGATCTTCCGGGGCTTGTCACCTATTATGAACAATGGCTGGGGGCACACGCGGAAGACGTCGACGCGATGGCTCGATTGGCACGGACGTTGTCCCTGCAGAATCAAACGGCCGTGGCGTCAGAATGGTATCGCAAAGCCATTGCACTCGCGCCGTCGAATGAATCGCTGCGAGAATCTCTGATTGAACAGTTGGTGCGAGAAGACAATGTTTCGGATGCGATCGCGCAGTACGAAGAGCTGTCGAAGTTTGATTCGGGAAACCTCGATCATCTGGAAGACTGGGGACAGCTGATTCTTTCTCAGAAGGACGTACCGCAGGACGAACGACAGAAGAAAGCGGCGGTCGTCTGGAATCGGATGCTGGAAAATCGAGCGGAGGATTCTGTCACGCTGGCTCGCCTGGCCGGACTCTTCCGTCGAGCAGACGTTCGCGAACGAGCGATAGAGCTGTATCGCCAGGCGATCGATAAGTCTCCGAATGAACCACAGTATCGCGAGTATCTTGGTGAGTATCTGCATCAATTGCAGCAAACGAATGAAGCCGTCGCGGAATGGAAGCAGATTGCGGAAGGCGATCGTCGTTCGAAAGCCAATCTGATTCGCTTGGCGGAAGTTCTCAATCGCTTTGGCCAGAGTGAACTGGCTTTAGCTTCAATGCGAGAAGCTTGCGAGA
>CAIJTV010000690.1:0-4659 GCA_903823635.1 uncultured Planctomycetaceae bacterium | reverse complement strand
GCTGCCTAACCCCCTTACTTGCGACTCCACTGATTTTTAATACAAGTTGTCGCACAGCAGGCTATGCAACGGAAGGCGGCAGCAGGCTGCCGCAGTCCAAATTCGAAAAACAAGGAGTAACCTCATGGAACTTCCGAATTCTGAGCAGACTTCGAAGGGAACACTGGATTGGCCACACGCTCCGCCTCACCGTCTGGCAGAAGCAGGAGTCTACTTCCTGACAGCTCGCGCAACGGATCAACAGGATTTGCTGGCCAGCGACAGCATGAAGGACTGGTTCGAAGCGAAGCTGTTCGAATTGATGGCTGAGTTTCATTGGCGACTGGAAGCATGGTGCGTCTTGTCGAACCATTATCATTTCGTGGCTCACAGTCCAGAAAACTCGCCATCCGCCGAATCACTCGGCACCATGGTCCAGAAACTACACAGCCTCACAACGAAAGAGCTTAATCGTCTGGACAAGACGCCCGGGAGAACCCGGTTATGGCAGAACTTTCGAGAGACACATTTGACGTATCAGCGAAGCCATCTCGCACGGCTGAATTATGTCCATCAGAATGCCGCACATCATGGGCTGGTGCGAGTCGGATCCGACTGGAAATGGTGCAGTGCGAAGAAGTTCAAGGAATCGGTCACTCCGGCATGGCTCAAGACGATCGCAAGTTTCAAGTACGACGAGATAGCAGCCGACGACGGGGAATGATCAATGGTGACTTATATGGACTGCGGCAGCCTGCTGCCGCTTTCCCATAAGCAGCCTGCTGCTTATGAATCCTGGGTACTGGAACCAATCCGCGTCCAACAGCAGGCTGTTGGACGGAAAGCTGCAGCAGGCTGCAGCACTCCAAGGTCATTTCCCAAGTAACCTCGTTCTGATCTCATGGGCCAGATCAATTTCACCTTCGATCCCCACGGACGTTGCCTTGATTTGTTCATCCACGGCCGCGGCAGCAAGCTGCTCGCACTTAGCGACCAGGTCAGCCAATCCAGCACGCTTTGAAACAGCAATGCACTCCTGAAGTACTGCCACTTTGATCAATCGGTTCGCTGAGCCATTTGCAGCCACAATCGATCTTTGAAGCAATCGATCGATCAAGCTCTTTTGCTCCTGGCGATTTGCGACGAGCCCTGCCATCAGAGCACAGCTCAAGTCAGCCTCGCTACGCAAAATCTCTGGAATTCGATTCGGCCGACCGACGGTTGTAGCTTTATTGGCCACAGTGTTGGAGTTGTCTGCCGTGCCGACGACTTCAAGGGACTTATCACAGATCTTCTTAACCATCTCCTCATCAGCCGTCTGAATCGCAAGGGCCAGGGCAGCCGTGAGCAGTCGAACATCGGCCGTCGGCTGAGCCAACAGAATCACAGTGGACGTTTTGATTTTCTGTCGCAGCTCCTCAGATTCGAATGTTGATTTGCTGATGACATAGAGCAACACACTGTCAAGACGCAGCCCACGTAACTCTTCAGCATCTCGACAACGAGGATCCGTGGTGCCGGAAAGCTCCAGCAACAAATCGATGGACGACTTCGCATCATTTTCGGGATCAGTTCCCGGATCAGTCGCAGTGGCCACGACGTCGTCCACAGCCATCGCGTACCACGCAACCAGCTTCTCAGCAGAGATCTGCTGTCGAGCCCAACGTTGAGACGCATTGAAACGAGACTTAAACGCGATCGCTCTGTCGTCGTCGAGATCATCCGTGAATTCATCGATATCGTGAGGCGTAACGTTCAGCAACAAACGAGCACCCTCGATCGGAAATCCGGAATGCTGGATTTTTTCGCCGGCCTGTAACAACTGGCGAATTGACTCCGAAGCATTGCCGGTCGCCGCGCCAGTGTTGACCAGCATTCTTTGAACTCGCTCGTTCAGGATTCCGCGAGCTTTTTGAAGTTCGCCGAGCGATTCCCAGGCAGCTCCCAACTCATCCAGAACGGTGTCCGCAGTTTCCGCATCTTCAATCTTCAACGAGACCAGATACTCCAGCAACTGAGTTCTGACGCGATCCCAGTCTTTGCTCAGCTCCTTCAGGCGTGTGTTGACCGTCAGAATCTCCGCGGGTTGAAGCAATTCGGCTTCGACATTGCCACTGGTGATTGTGGCGACCTGCTGTTCTACCTGTTCACGCAGGTCCAATCTCGCAGCGATGTAGAGCAGCGGCAGTTCCAGAGATGGCTCGGAGGGCTGACGCCCTGAAGCTCTCCGGGCTAGCAGAAATTCATGCAGCGCCTTTAAGCTGGATTCGTTTTTGACGGCCTGCAGAATCAGGAATGACTGATTGATCCTGCTGATATCACTGAAGGCTTCCTCCGACGTCAGTTCGCTTTGAATAGCCGACAGCAAATTTTCTTCGGCGATCACTTCCTTGCGAGCCAGAAAACCGCCGATAGCAAATCGCCGAGTTTCCTCGTTGGCCAGCATGGCTTCGATCGACTTCTGCACGACCGCGTCATTTGTCTTCGCTCGAGCCAAGTCTGCGATCATATTGACAATCAGACCGGCATGCTCAGTCCAGTATTGTTCGTCGCCGCCAAGAACCGCCGACAGAAAATCCGCATGCCGTTTGCCTCGTTCAAACGCCTGGACGTAGGTTTCCATTTCTTCGGCAAAGGCCTGTGGATCGTCCTTCAGGATCTGCAGATAGATATTACACGCACCACTGACATCGCCGCTGTTTTCTAAAGCCACAGCTTTTGCTTTCAGGCTGGGCGGAGCTTTCTGCGACAGCAACGCAATGCGATCTCGCTTCTCGGATAACTGCGGAAACTGTTCAGCGGCTTCATGAAACTCACAGAGAATCTCCAGCAGATCCAAAGATTCCGGCGAGGCTTCCAGCATGGCTTCGTAACGATCAATCAGCGGCTGCAGTCGTCCGAGTTTCCCCAGAGCCTTGATCGCCTGCAATCTCTCCCCGCCGTCATCGCGATCATCATTCGGCCTCTGACCAGAGAACAGCGTTCCGCCCGAAGCCAATTTCAACAATTCCCACGCCACTTCCCCAGCCAGTTCATTGTTCCCCTGAGCTGTGTAAGTCTGCAGTTGCCGAGCCAGAACTGACTGACGGGTTTCCGAGCCGCGTCCAAGGCGAGAGTTCAAAGCCGCAAGCTTTTCTGGCATCTTCAATTGTGACAAACGCGAAACCAGCTGTTGCTGCTGGTCCGTCGAAAGAGGTAAGCCAAACAATCGTTCCGCAGCGGCTACACTTCTCTCCGTTTTACCTGCTGCCAGACCCCACTCGAGAGCCTTGAGTTCGATGATAATTTGGGAAGCAGGATCAATCAACGTGATTGTTTCCAGCAATTGCAGAGCTTCATCGAACATGCCAAATCGTGCTGCTTCCGTCGCCACATCAAATCGCAACCCCTGGACATCTGGCATTTCCGTTGCCGCAAGGACAAGATGCATAGTTCCGCTCAATGAGTCATCCAGTTCTGCGAGCAGCAAATGAAGTCGGGCCCGATAGAGCGGCTGAGCATCCTTTAGATTTTTACTCACCCATGACGAAAAGGCTTCTTCATTTCCTTTCGTGTGAGACAGAATAAATGGCGACAGTTCAAGTTCGTTCCGAGAAACTGGGAACAAACGAGCACGCCATGTTCTTCCGACGACTCGCGGATCATCAATCGACTCAAGGCTGTTTTCCGGAAGACGACTGTACCGGCAAACCATTTCTGCCTGTGCAAGCAGGAATTCGGGATCTGTGGTAGCAACCAGGATTGCAGAGGCGGACAAGTGTTGCGGAAGAATCTTCAATGCTCGATCCAACCAGTCGAAAAATACCGCCGATTCCTGATCGGCCACAGAGCCATGGGAATGATCAGCCGCCGCAAATGCCAACGGATAATCGCGCTGCAACAATCCAAATGCCGCCACGACAGCATCTGTCTCAACGGTCTTCAGGTCAGGCAATGACTCTCGCAAATTGGCGAGAAGAAGTTCACGGCCCATAGCGTCTGCAGCGTAAACGGCCGAGATTCTCGAAACGGCTCCATGCTCGAAAAAGAACATGGGCGAGTCCAGCAGCAGACCTTTCAGTTCTGCTGCAAATGTACGCCGAAATTCGGAGAACTGATCATCGCTGCTGAGCTTGAGTCGCATCCTGGTGTCGACTTCCAGAAGCTGAATCAGCAGTTGGTTCGCTCGGGAAATCTTCTTCGAATGACCGACGGCGTTAAGCTCTGCAAGGAAAGGCCCGGTCCAAAGTGAATCCTTTTGAAGATGATCAGCAACAAACAGAATTGGGATACAACCCATTCGATTGATCGCCTCGGCGGAAAATAGTTCAGTAAGCAAATCCTGATCGACATCCGGAGACTGCAGAAAAAGAACGTCACAGCAACGGCAGTATGCATCCAGGAATGAGGCGGGTGCCACCTGATACAGGTTTGCGAGTAGATCGGAATGCTTCCTGATCTCACTGGAACGAGGATACAGAGTAGGCAAAGTCACGAGCGTTCCCGTTGAGTTCGGCAAGTTGCCCGACCGAAGGACTCGGCTTGTCACCTTTACGGCGTCTTCCAACCGGTCTGAATCCGCCAGCAAGCTCCCCACTGTGGTTAGTACCGCCCAGTCGTCGGGAAACATCGCGAGATATTTTTGGTAGCTGTCAGAAATCCGTGTAGCCTCGCGCAACGAGACGGGGCCTTCAAGTGATT
>CAIJTV010000689.1:0-10226 GCA_903823635.1 uncultured Planctomycetaceae bacterium | reverse complement strand
TTGCTCGGCGGCTTTTTCTTTGGCAGCCGCCTCTTCCGGCTTTGGCTCTTCTTTCTTTTTCTTCTGCTCCAGATTGAATGGAGCGCTGACGCGACGACCGGTCGGTGGTTTGATTTCTCTCACCCAGATATTGCGGAACTTAACGGCGTCGCCGTGGAACTGCAGAGAGATCGGACCTGTTTCTGCGTGTGGCTTGTAGTGGGGTGCGTCGACGAAACTGGTCGGGCCTTCCAATTCAAAATGATTGAGCATAAGGACGCCGTTTTGAATCAGAGTCACGTATCCGGGCTTCACGACATCTCCGTTGCTGCGAAATCGCGGAGCGTTGAAGATGATGTCGTAGTAGTTCCATTCGCCCGGCTTTCGCATCGCATTGGCCAGGGGAGGTGTTTGCTTGTAGATCGAACCAGCCTGACCGTCGAAGTACGTCGGGTTCTCAAAAGAATCCAGAACCTGAACTTCGTAAAGTCCCATCAAATAACAACCGCTGTTGCCTCGTCCCTGACCCTCGCCGCGGATCTCTGTGGGAGCAGACCATTCGAGGTGCAGCTGCATATCCCCGAAGCTCTGCTTGGAGGTAATGGCTGTTTCGTGAGGAATGGCGACGCCGTCCTGAATCTTCCATTTTTCACCGTTGTCCCAGGCATCCAGATTGGTGCCGTCAAACAGCACGATGGCGTCCGATGGTGGTGCGTCGTCGGTGGATCCGGGAGTGACCAAAGCTGGTTCCTGCCACTCGATGCCACTCTTCCATTCCTGAGCCGACAATGTGCCGGAAGCGGCTGCCACGAGAGCGGCGACCGGAAGACTGAAACGTAAGAATCCTGCAGAGAACATGTGGGATAAACTCCAATTGTGGGGACGATCATCGAGAATTGTTGCTTTAACCTGCCAGGAAGATCGATCGACTGACGAATCAGACGATTCTCGATTCCTTTGGCGGACTGACTTCTAATAGTAATTGGCCTCGGCATCTGAAAAAACTCTGCGAAGACTCCAACAAGGACAGATCACATGAAGATATTCTCTCCGCAATATCGCGAGTTGGGTGCTCTCTGGCTGATTCTTGTCATGACCGTGTCGGCCTCTGGTGCCTCACCTGTTCCCCAGCAGCGCGAAGCCGTTTCGGCGATATCCGAAGCAGAGATCGTGGCTGCTCAGCAGTTCGGACAATCGCTGTCCATCGCAGAATGGCTGGGCCCGATGGCTCCCGTGGCGTTATCTCCGTTCTTTGGAGTCGCCTGCCTGAGCGGACTTTCGCTGTTTGGAGGTGACTGGGTGGCCAGCGGAAATCCTTTGATCGGCCTCGATTCGCCTCTGCACGATACCAGGGTCCTTGGAGTTTTCCTGACCCTGACCCTGCTGACCTCGATTCCACGACTCACCAAAGTCAGCAAGCCTTTTGCCCAGGCAGCCGATCAATTGGAGTCATGGTCCGGAGTTATCACCATGTTGGTGCTCCGATATATGATCTCTTCGGAGTCAGCTCTTCAGGACGAATCTGTTGCTCTGGTCCAGCTTGGGTTCTTCAGCTTTTCTGCCGACCTGGTACTGATGCTGGCCGCTGCGGTCAATATTTTTGTTATCAGTGCCGTCCGCTTCTTCTGTGAAGTCCTGATCTGGCTGACTCCAATCCCTATGCTGGATGCCGTCTTTGAGCTTTGCAACAAGTTTGTCTGTGCAATGCTGATGGCTCTGTATGCATGGAGCCCGGTGTTGGCTCTAACTTTAAATGTCGGAATCTTCCTCGTCGCTTTGCTCGTCTTTGGCTGGGTTCATCGCAGAGAAATCTTCTTTCGCACGATGCTGTTCGACTTCCTGCGAGCTTCATGGGGCTCTCCGCGACCGGCAGAGGCCTCTTCGCTGATTGTCTTTCCGGTCCGCGCGGTCGGGGCGATCAAGGCGCGTACGAAGTGTGAATTGCGTCCGACAGATGGCGGATGGATGCTAACGTATCACCGCTGGTTCGGGCGTTCTCTCAACATTGCTGTCATTGGGCGATCTCAGCCAATGATTCGAGCAGGACTCTTTTCCAATACGATTATGTTTTCAGATCCGGTGGTCGAACTGACATTCAGCCGCCTTTATGCAGGGTCCATGTCGGATTTGGCTGCCAAATTCAGGCTGCCACTGCCAGAGAACGACAGAAGTGCAGCCGATCCGAACGTAAGAGCGGAGTTTGCGTGAACCTGCTTAAAACTGAACGGCAGGAAGGTATCGGCTGTCGTTCTCAATGTGGCGGGTTGATTTAATCGCCCCGAACCCCGCGTCGGGGGGTTAAAGACTTTTGCGCCAGCAAAGAAAAGATCATTGTCAGTGGTGCAAAAACTCACAGGTCCCTGAGGCAGGCTCAAGGGGATTAAATCAACAGACCGAAGGTGACGATCCTGGATTCTCAGTTCAGTGCAAGTGCTGCTGCATTCCACAGCCATTGAGGCGCAACGAACAGAACCAGCGTCGCCACGGCACACAGGCAACCGGCAACCCATGCGGCATTCTGATCAGACGGTTCTGACACGGTTGTGGACTGCTCGAAGTACATCACCGAAATCAGTCGCAGATAGTACGTCGCCGCGATAACGGCGTTGATCGCCAGTGTGACGGCGAGGATGCGCCCATCCTGTGAGCCTTCTGACCATGCGGCAAGAAACAGGTTGAGCTTCGCCAGAAATCCTCCGGTCGGAGGCAGGCCACTGAGGCCAACGACGCAGACGGTCATCATCAGAGCAATGGCGGGTTTCGTGCGGCTAAGACCAGAAAGATCAGCGATCGCTCGAATTGGTCGACCTGCGTTCCCCGCAGCCGTGATCAAAGCAAATAGCCCGATCGTCATGACTCCGTAAACGGAAAGGTAGAACAGGAGCGATGCGACGCCACTTGTCCCCTGTGACGCGTTTCCGACAGCAAGTCCAACCAGCATGTATCCTGCATGGGCAATACTGGAATACGCCAGCAGACGCAGCAGGCTTGACTGTCGCAAAGCAAGCAGGTTACCGATGACCATCGTCAAAACCGCAATGACGGTCAGAATACCTCGTACGGCTCCTTCCGGCATCCAATTCACAAATCCCGTAAGCCCCACGCAGACAGGCAGTAGTCTCAACAACGCTGCAAAGCCTACAACCTTGGGGATAAACGAAAGCATGGCGGCTGAAGAAGGAGATACGCCCTGGAAGACGTCCGGAGCATAAAAGTGAAAAGGTACAGCCGTGAGTCGAAAACTTAGACCGGCAATAATCATGGCCAGCGCGACTCGAAACATCCCATGGTCGATGGCAACTTTACCCTCTGCGGCCCTTGCGGCTATCACCGTCAGGTTTGTTGTTCCGGCAAGACCAAAAACCCAGCTGAGTCCGAAAAGCACGATCGCTGAAGAGAAGATACTCAGCAGAAAGTACTTGATCGTCGCTTCCTGTCGCATCCAGTCGTGACGACCGAGATTCAGCAGGATGTAGGTTGGAATACTGACGAGCTCCAGTCCCAGGAAGACGCCCACCAGATCATTGGAGAGCGCCACGAAGTTAACACCGCAAAGAATAGCCAGCAGGCAGGCATTCGCCTCGGCCGCAATCCCGTCTTCGACCTGATCCCAAAGAATCATTGTCAGCAACATACCGAAGACGATGGAAAGTCCACGTACAAACCATACGAACTGATCAGCCTGAAATGGTCCCAGGCCAGAATCTGAAATCGGAGCCTTCAGCCACGCAAACCCCGCTGCTGCCAGAGCGAGAAGAGAAAGAGTACCCCAGCGATGACGCAGCCCGGGGGCCGCTTTCCCGGTTTCGCTGACCAAAAACGGAGACGCCAGGAACATTATGCAGACAGTCGCGAGCAGAATGATTTCCGGAATGATCAGACCAGCAGCCTGATTAATTGCATCATACGCGGGCACGGAAGCAGTCCTTGGGACTCAGGGAAAAAACTTGCTCGTCGAGTGACAACGACTTTTATTCAGTCAGCACAACAAAACAGAATCAGAACAACTATTCTTCAATCCTTGCAGACGCAAAAACAATTGCATCTGAAGCCATGTTTTCGACTTCGGCTGTTGTTGCAGCAGGGGCGACACTTCGAACTCCATGGAGCACATTAACCACAGCTTTAACATCTGGTTCAATAATCTCGATCAGGCTGGCGGGCTTCAGGCCTATCCAGAGGCATAGCACTGCCAAAGGAGCGATCGCCATAAACTCGCGAGCATTCATGTCACTGACATCGTCATCATGTTCACCGTGATGCGGTTCATGCAGTGTTCCGAAGAAGACGCGCTGGACCGCAGTCAGAAGATACCAGGCACCAAGAACAACGCCTGTCGTTCCCAATGCCGCGTACAGACGGTTTTCTTTGAACATCCCGGCCAGAGACAGGAACTCACCAACGAACCCATTGAGCCCTGGCAGTCCGATGCTGGACATTGAGATGAAAACCATGCTGATCGCAATCATTGGAAGCCGTGTTGCGAGCCCGCCCAGATCGTCCATCATACGCGTGTGATATCGTTCGTAAACCATCCCCACGATGAGGAACAGGGCTCCTGTCGAGAGTCCGTGATTAATCATCTGCAGGATACTTCCTGTGATTCCTTCTGTGTTCAGGGCGAAGAGCCCCAACATGCAGAATCCGAGATGCGCGACAGAGCTGTAAGCAACCAGCTTCTTGATGTCTTTCTGAGCCAGAGCACACAGTGATCCATAAATAATCCCGATGACTGAAAGCAGACCAATCACGGGCAAACCAATAGTCAGCGAAGCTTCCGGAAACAGCGGCAGACAGATTCGCAGGAAGCCATAGCTGCCAAGCTTCCGCAGCACACCGGCCAGCATGACACTGCCTGCCGTTGGGGCTTCCACGTGCGCCAGAGGCAGCCACGTGTGGAACGGAAACACCGGAACTTTGATCAGGAATCCCGCCGATACTGCCAGGAAAAGAGTCACTTGCAGAGAGGCCGGGAGCGGATTTGCAACGAGCCATGCTGAAAGAGCTGGTATCGAGGTTGGATTTACCAATCCCTGCTTCGCTGCGTAAAGAACGACGTAGATCAACCCGGACAGCGTGACCAAACTCCCTGCCAATGTGTACAGAAAGAATTTAATCGCGGCCCAGCGACGATCAGCCCCACCCCAGATTGCAATCATGAAGAACAGGGGGATGAGAGTCATTTCGAAGAAGATATAGAACAGAACGAGGTCAAACGAGCAGAAGACCCCGATCAGACCTGTCTCAAGGATCAGGACAGCCGCATAAAACTCTGAAGCGCGATCCTTGATGGCTTCCCAGGAAATCAAAACGCTGCAAGTGGTCAACAATGTCGTCAGGGCGATCATCGTGACACTAATGCCATCCAGTCCGAAATACATTTCCAGTTGAAGGCGATCTGTTGTGGCAAGCCAGGGACGACGAAACTCAGCCTTCGGATGAACAGCCGAGGAGGCATCGGCTGAAGACAGTGCGGGGATGTTCCCCGTTCCCAGCGGGTCCACTGTAACCATTTTGTATTGCGACAGCAGCAGTACGGAAAACAGCAACGCCACAGCGCTGCCACAGCAGGCGATCCAGCGAGAACTGGACTGGTTCAGTGAGTTGCGGAACAGCATCAGCAGTAACGATGTTACGGCCGGGATTGCAAGGGTGATAAAGAGAAGAGCAATCATGTGAACTCTGCAATCAAACTGAAAAGGGTCAACAACGCAGGACGGAGCAGCTCAGAAGCGACATCGGATCAAAACATAGTCAGAACCAGAACAACCGCTGCCACAACCCCTGCCCACATGAATCCCGCATAGGACGAGACAACTCCGGTATGGAACTGTCGTGGTATCGAACTCAGTGCCTTGGGAATAGCGCCGATAGAATCAACGATGCAATCGATCACTCCTCGATCAAAGACAGTCGCCAGTTTTGCGATGCCCACCAGCGGCAGCACGACCAGAGCCTTCAGGATCTCGTCGAGGAAGAACTTGCCCTGAGAAATCAGATACAGCGGCTTCATTGCACTCGCGATGGCTCCCGGAACCTTCGGAGAAGCCACGTAGAACATCCACGCCAGACCAATACCCGCGATCGCCACAACGCTGCTCAACGCCATGACATCCCAGTGAAGGTGTTGTGAATCCGGCGGAACCGGAGTCAGCCCCATCGTCTTCTGCAGATAATTTGCGAACAGGTGAGTTGGCCCGACAGCCAAACCGATCAACGCTGCACAGACCGCAAGAATTCGCAGTGGCCAAGCCATGATTGGCGTGGCTTCGTGAGGATGATGGCCTGCTTCCTCGGGGAATTTCTCAGGTCCACAGAACGTCATAAAGTAGGCTCGGAAAGTGTAGAACGCTGTGAGGAACGCAGTTCCCGTTGCCACCGCCCAGATCACTCCGAAAAACAACCCATGTTCTTTGCTGTGTGAAGCTTCAGCAAGCACCGCCAGAATATCGTCCTTACTCCAGAAACCAGCAAGCAAAGGCACACCAGCGAGTGCCGCAGCACCAACCAGGAATGTCCAGTGAGTGATCGGTAAAGCATGCTTCAGACCACTGAATCGACGCATGTCAATCACGTCGCCCATCGCGTGCATCACGCTGCCCGCAGCAAGGAACAGCAGGGCCTTGAAGAAGGCATGAGTAAACAAGTGGAACATGCCGGCCGTTACCGCAGGCGTGACCAGTTCCGCACTGGCCGCACCGCAACCCAATGCCATAAACATAAAGCCGAGCTGACTTACTGTGGAGTAAGCCAGAACACGTTTCAGGTCCATCTGAGTCAACGCCGTCAGTGCGGCGATTGCCGCTGTGGCAGCACCAATCGCCGACACAGCAAGTTGAGCATTGGGGGCCATGACAAACAGCGGCGTACAGCGAGCGACCAGATAAACTCCGGCGGTCACCATCGTTGCGGCGTGAATCAGGGCGCTGACAGGGGTTGGGCCTTCCATCGCATCAGGCAACCACACCTGAAGCGGGAACTGAGCTGATTTGCCCATGGCTCCCAGAAACAGGCAGAAACAAATCAACTGAATGACTCCCGGGTTCTTCACTTCGACGGCGGCGATGCGGGCTGAGTCGCTCAAAACCGTCACGAAGTCCAGAGATCCAAAATTCGTCCAGATCAGGAAAATGCCCATGATCAGGCCGAAGTCACCAATTCGATTGACGACGAATGCTTTCTTGGCTGCAGCGGCCGCAGCTGGTTTCTGAAACCAAAATCCGATCAGCAGGTAACTGCAAAGTCCTACCGCTTCCCAAAACACGAACAGCAACGCGAAACTGCCCGAAAGAACCAGCATGCACATCGAGAACACGAACATCGACACGGCCGCAAAAAATCGCGGGTAGCCAAGGTCATGGCTCATGTATCCTGAACCAAACATCGACACCAGCAGGCTGACTCCCGTGACCATGGTGAGCATGATTGCGGTAATGGAATCTGCACGCAGTTCAATGTTCGCGTGTAAGTCGCCGACGTTGAGCCATTCGTATCCTGAAACGAGGACCTGTGGTCCGGCGAAAGTACCGACTTCACTCGGGTCAACGACTGCTGATCCCATTGAAGGCAGTATCTTCAACAGCAGAATCAAGGAACAGACGAAAGAAACCGCCAGAGCCGACCAGCAGGGCAGGTGACTCTTATAGCGAAGCAGCTTTGGGCCCAGCAATGCGGTAATGACTGCCGATGCCAGCGGAGCAACGGGAATCAGCCACAAAACCAGCTGTTGGATTTCTTCAGACATAGGAGACAACTCAAAACACAACGGTCAGACAAATTTCAAAATCAGACACCGCAGAGGTCAGGGCCATAACTCTTTCAGGTTCGCGCTGAGGACGCACCGGCCGAAGTCTTTGTTCGGGGTGGATCTTTGGGTACGATCCCGGCCGGAGTCAGTTTTGGCGTATCACCATAAGAGCCGCTTCCATCATCAATCCGGGCTGGTGCATCCTGAACTGGTGCTGGCATATCCGGCTCGCGAAGTTCAGACCAAAGATTAATATCCAGCGAGTGCGACTTGCGATACAGCGACAACACTAAAGCTAATGCCAGGCCCGCTTCGCAGGCGGCCACTGTCAGAGTGAAGATCGTGAAGATCTGACCTTCCTGAGTCTGATGAATCCTGCCGAACGTCACGAGTGTCATGGACACACCGTGCATCATCAACTCAGCCGAAAGGACCATCAAAATCAGGTTACGGCGAGTCAGGAAACCGATCGCGCCGAGGATGAACAACCCCGCCCCGACCAATAGAAATCTCAAATCTTCTGGTGTCATAAAGCACCCTGTTCTCTACGCGGTGCGAGAGCGATCGCACCGATGCTGGCAACCAGCAAAAGTGTGCCCGCGAGTTCTACGGCAAACAAGTAATCGCTGAATAACGAACGTCCAAGACCCTTCAAGTCACCCACAGCGTGGTCAGGGTCTGCTGCACTCAGAAGATTCCCGGGTTTCGCAGGAGGTTTCACTTCTGACGACGGCGCTAAGGAGCCAGCCGGAGCCGGGACCATTGAGATCATGTTTTCGGAGTTGGCCGCCGCACTGGTGCCGCCGCCTTTTGCCTTCGCTACCACAACAGGAACACCGATCTCCAGCTTCTCCTGCTGAAGAGTCATGGCAACAGCCCCCAGCAATACAAAGGCTGAAATGGTCGCCATCACTGCCTGACCGGATTTCTGATCGTAACCCGCAGCACCACTCTGCTGAGCCAGCATGATGACGAACAGGAACGTGACGATCACCGCTCCGGCATAGACGATAATTGTGGCGGCAGCCAGAAACGGAGCACTCTGGAGCAGAAACAACCCGCAGGTGGCCAGAGTTGCAAGAGCAAACCACAGAGCTGCATAGACCGGGTTCTTCGCCGTAATCATCAGCACTCCGCAGAGCAGGGCACTGACTGCAAAGACCCAAAACATCACTTCGTCAGCCAATTGGGTCTGAGGCTTTCCGCAGGACAGACAGAATGCAAAGAGTCCTGCAGCCGTCAACAAAAGCCCCGGAATCTTCGGCCGAGTTGAGCCGGCTTGCTTTCCGGGCATCAGCCACAGAACGCCGACAGCCCACAGCACGAGGCCGACGACTGTCATTGGGTGTGCTTGTAACCAGTCCATCATGAGTTTGCTCCCAGGCTGCCTTTGATCACACCTGCGGTTGGATTCTTGGCAGATCGATCTGAGTCTGGTACGACAGTCGCCGGACCAAGAGTCGGCAAAGATGCAAACTCCGCAGCAGGTCCCAGAATGCCGCGCCGAGTTCGGACCGGATCTCTTGGGTTGTCTTTTGTTTTGTCGTAAACGCTGAGCAGTTTTTCACGATCGAACATCAATGCTTCACGAGTTTCACCCGTCAGGTCATAGATGTGAGTCAATTCAATGGCATCTACCGGGCAAGCTTCCTCGCACATTCCACAGTAGATGCAGCGCAGTTCATCCAGCACGAACGACTTCGGAAACTTATCGCGGTCCGGCCATTCGGGCGGCGCTGCCTGAGCTTCAATCGAAATGCAGTTCGCGGGACAGGCGGTTGCACACATCATGCAGGCCACACACTTCACGCGATCTTTTTCATCACGATTCAGCCGGTGGACGCCTCGGTAGTGCAGCGGCAGATCGGGCTTCTGTTCCGGGTACTGTTGAGTCACCGGGGCTCGATCGGTCACATGCTTCAGGGTCGTTTTCAGACCCTTCATGATGGCCGGAACAAACGTGGATTCCCAGAAGCCCAATTGAGGCTCCTCCACCCACGCCACCGTCTTCTTCGGTTTGGCTTTTGTTTCAGTCATAAGAGTAGGTTTTCAGTATTCAGTTTTCAGTGTTCTGGTAATCTCAAATTCGAAATTTCAAATCTGAAATCAATGATGTCCGGCAGCGTGGCCATGACCATGAGCTACCGCAGGAGCCTTTTTCTTTGGCTTCACATAACCAGGCCGTGCAGCCAGTTCCGCCTCTCGAAGATTCGCACTGATGACGCCCCAGGCTGCGAACAGTCCGAGTGAACCGACGAACAACCACCAACGATTGAACCCAAATTGCATGCAGAACATGACCATGACCAAATTCGCAAGCGATAGCGGAATCATGACCTTCCACGCCAGTTCCATCAATTGGTCAAACCGGAATCGAGGAATTGTCCAGCGAAGCATGATCATCAGGCAGATGAATGAAAACGCCTTACCACATAAGACGAGTAGCTTTACCAGCCATACTCCCGGATAATTACTGGTCGCTTCCGCGATGAATGGCAGG
>CAIJTV010000688.1:0-8578 GCA_903823635.1 uncultured Planctomycetaceae bacterium | reverse complement strand
TTGTGAGATTATGGTTCTGAAATGAAACGGAGCGTTGACTGTCACAGTCGTCAATCAGACAGCCTCCGACAGTTGCGTTGACCATCGTAGAGGTCACCGTGCTGTCCGTAAAGCATCATGAGCACCCCGGCGAAAACTCAGACCATGGCTGTTTTTCCTCCATCAGGACGAAAAATCCGCCGCCGATTGATGAATGCCGATCGTGTATCCTTCCAATTACGGCCATTTCGATGATGGCACACGATTTGCAAAAATATTGTTTCCTGACGTGCGACTGTTCGTTCGCACTCAATTTATTTCGGGTCCGCAACTGAGCCAGTACCGATGTCACTGCGACGATTCTCAAGTCAGAACGGATTTACTTTGATTGAACTGCTGGTGGTCATCGCCATCATCGCCATCCTGATTGCATTGCTCCTGCCCGCAGTGCAACAAGCTCGTGAAGCCGCCAGAAGAACTCAGTGCAAAAACAATCTCAAGCAAATCGCGCTGGGAATGCATAACTATGAATCGACTAATAATGCGCTACCGCCCAGCATGGCAATCGTACCAACAATCACCAGCAATGCTTCGTGGTCGATCCATGGGCGACTGTTGCCGTTTATGGAACAGGCAAATCTTTATTCCCAGATCGACCTCAGCAAGGCCTGGGGAAACTTCCCAATCATCAGCAACTATCGCGTGCCCGGTTACGTCTGCCCATCAGATCCTAAATCCGATCGCGCGCGTGACACCGGGACCAATGGGATCTTTCTGATGCCGACCTGTTATGGTTTCAATTTCGGAACGTGGATGGTCTACAACCCAACAACAGGGCAGGGCGGTGATGGCATCACATTTCCAAACTCCAAAATCAGAATCTCATCCATAACTGACGGGACCAGTAATACATTGCTTGCGTCGGAAGTTCATGCATGGACTGCGTATACCCGAAACGGCGGACCGCCCTCGACGGCCGTGCCTGGAGATAAGGCTACGGTAGCACTCTACGCAGCGTCAGGCCTTAAAGACCGCATTCTACCAGCGACACAGGATGGTACGGGCCACACAGAATGGGCGAATGGCCACTCACATCACAGTGGATTTACGACAACACTGACTCCGAATTCCGACGTCATCTTTGTTGATGCTGGAGTGACCTATCGCAACACCGATTATGCCTCACGCCAGGAAGGCAGCAATACGACTTCGGTCAGCTATTCAGCGCTCAATTCCCGAAGCTATCACACCGGAATTGTCCAGTCGGCTCTCTGTGATGGATCAGTCCAAGCTTTCAGCTCAAATATTGACCTGAGAATCTGGCGTGCGCTGGGAACTCGAGACGGCGGCGAAGTGCTCGGTGAGTTCTGACCAGAGCCCAATTCCATCTGCCCGCTCCATCAATCGCGATTCATTCTTTCCCCGAGAATCAAATGCCACGAATCCTCGCATTTCTGCTTGTCGTCATTTCAGCAAACGTCCTGACGCCGACAGCGATGGCACAGGACATAAACTCCATGCGGCAACAGGCTATTCAGTTTCTTGAGGTCACTCAAAGCGATGATGGCTCATGGTCAAATTCCGGAGCGGTGGGGATCAGCGGCCTGGTGACAACATCCTTACTGCAAAACGGAAAAACGGCAGACGATCCGGTCGTTGCTAAAAGCCTCACGTTTCTCCTTCGGAATCAACAACCAAGCGGAGGAATTCATGCACCGGAAAGTCGACATCAGAATTACGAAACCTGCATCGCAATGCTGGCCTTGAGTGAAGCCAACTCGAAAGGAAAATACAATGAGCAGCTCAACAAAGCCGAAACATTTCTGCGAGGCCTTCAGTGGGACGAAGGCGAAGGCATTGAGTCATCAGAAGGCGCCTACGGTGGAGCTGGATATGACAGCAAACAGCGTCCGGACATGTCGAATACTCAGTTCCTGATCGAGGCCTTGAAGAAGTCGGGCGTAGCGGACGATGACCCAGCGATGCTGAAAGCTCTCAAATTCGTATCCCGCGCTCAGAATCTTGAATCTCCCCACAATACATTGGACTTCGCCGGCAAGGTGAACGACGGTGGTTTCATTTACACACCGGCGAAGGGTGGTGAATCGAAAGCTGGAACGACCGAAAACGGCGGGCACAAGTCTTACGGCAGCATTACCTATGCAGGTCTCAAGAGCATGATTTATGCAGGCCTGACGAAGGAGGACGAACGAGTCAAAGCAGCCACCGAATGGATCCGCAAGAACTACACGTTGTCAGAAAATCCGGGAATGGGGCAACAGGGGCTCTACTACTACTTCCAGACCTTTGCCAAAACAATGTCATCCCTCGAAAGTGAGTCGTTTACGACGACCGACGGCAATGAACACTTCTGGAAACAGGAGCTCGTAAAGAAACTGGCCGAGCTTCAGCAATCCAACGGCAGTTGGATCAACTCGGCTGATCGCTGGTACGAGGGAGATCCCAATCTGGTAACAGCGTATTGCCTGATGGCTCTTTCACATTGCGATTAAGGTACACAGTGCTTGCAAGGAATCAAACCTTGCGTGTAGTCTCACGAATGCTGTAGCTGTCGGTACTTCTGGTCGTATAGGCCACAATCAGTTCCGCCAGCAGACCCAGTGACAGAGCTTGTCCTCCCAGCAATGTGGCGGCTACAGAATACGCCAGCAACGGGCGATTGCCGATGGGGTACGCGGTAAAGATTCCAAGTCGCATCGCCAGCCACAGCAAACTCAGATAGATCAGACCGAGAACCCCCAGCGTAAAAAAACCAAGCCCGATTGTTCCGAGTGCATGCTGAGGACGTCGCCCAAAACTGGTCAAAAACGTAACAGTCAACAGGTCAAGCAACCCGCGCAGAAATCTCCTCATCCCATATTTCGAATGCCCATGCTGGCGAGAACGATGATTGACCGCGACCTCTGTCACTCGAAAACCTCGTGCATGAGCGAGCACCGGAATAAACCGATGGAGCTCACCATAGATCTGAACTTCCTGGGCTACCTCAGCTCGAAATAGCTTCAGCCCACAATTGTGATCATGGAGTCGTAGTCCGGTCATCAATCCGACGAGACCATTGAAGACTTTGCTGGGATAAACCTTGTGCCATGGATCCAGTCGACGTTGCTTCCATCCGTTGACGACATCATACCCCGCCTGAATCTGCTGCTGCAGAGCAGGGAACTCGGCCGGGTCATCCTGGAGATCTGCATCAAGCATTAAAATCAGATCTCCGGTTGCGACTTTCATTCCCGCGGTTAAGGCCGCAGCCTTGCCAAAGTTTCGTCGCAAGCGTATCCCGGAGACGACAGCCTCACGACTCGACAATTCTTCAATCTTGTTCCACGAATCATCCGTCGAACCATCATCTACAAAAATGATTTCATAGCTCGAAACGGATGATCGAACACCCGCCTGCAACTCATCCACCAATTGAACAAGACTGTCACGTTCGTTGTAGACGGGGACAACAACTGAGAGCGTCACGCTGTCAGAACCAGATGATTCAGCAGATATCGACATAATGTTTATTCTTTAATAGCAATCGCTACTTCTCGACAACTGGTTTGCGTGTTCGAACCGGTCCAGGCACAGGCGCCGTTGGCTCCGGAGTACTCGTCGCGACAGTCGCACGCTCTCGGAGCGCTTCGGCCGAAATCAGATGGACCAGCTCCTGTCCAAGCCTGTCCATCTCCATAACCACAGAATCAATCCGCCCGGCGAGATAAAGATAAGCCGCCATCGCAGGAATCGCGATGATCAAACCCACAGCAGTCGTCAAAAGAGCAAGGGCAATTCCGTTGGCCAAAGTCTGAGTTTGCCCCATGGCTCCTGCGGTGGCGATGTCATTGAACGATTTGATCATGCCGACCACTGTTCCCAGCAGACCGATCAAAGGACTCAGAGTGGATACTCCGTTAAGAACTCGCAAACCCTTTTTCAATTGAGTGACCTGCCGCTCTCCTCCGTCCGTCACCGCCTGCTCAACCTCAGTACTTGGACGACCCCATTTGCGGAGCCCGTGAATGAATATGTCTGCCATCGGACTCATGTTTTGCTGACACACTTTCAGAGCTTCGGCTTTGTCCAGACGGCCAGCTCTCAGGTGCATCAGGAACCTGTCGACAAAGCCTCGGGGGATTACTCGCCGACGTCGAAGCACAACGAGTCGCTCAATCACGGACCACACTCCAATCACCGAGGCAATGATGAATGCCGCTGTGAACGGCCGCCCCATCGCGTCTGCTATACCCAGCGGATCGGTCGGAATACCTGACACAACCGGTTCAGCAACCTCTGCTGGCGCCGCAGGATCTGCGGGCTCGACATTCTCCGCCAGAGACGCCGCTGCGGGAGCACTTCCAGCATCCTGCGCGAGCGATTGACAAGCCATCAGCAACCCAACAAGCGTAACGACCATGATCGAAATACGAGCTTTCAAAAATGACCGGACATGATTCTTCATGGTTTCTGTACTTCCAGTTTTCCGAGTTCTTCACGGGCCTTCTCAACGAGACTGGACGTGGGGAACTCTGCAATCAACTCTTTGAAATCTCGAATCGCAAAATCATTCTTCATCAAACGAGATTCGCAAACGGCCGCCTGAAACAAAGCCTGTGCCCGCAATTCTGCATAGCTGTAATTGACATAAACCTTGAAGTATTCCTTCACGGCCTCATCCAGTTTCATTTCCAGAAGCAACGTCTCCGCAATCAGAAACTGACAGCGAGCAGCTGTCTCCGTCCCTGCTCCTTCGGTACTGGACGTGACCTTTCCAAAGTACTCGCGAGCTTTCAAAAAATCAGGAGGAGCCTGCTGTTTCCAGCGTCGCCCTTGAATGTCCATGACCTGAAACTCAAACTTTGACTGAGGACTCTGCTGCTTCAACTCTGATTCAAGAACATCAATTCGATCATAGTCCATTGTTGCCAACGCGGATTCTGCCATCACAACCCAGACCCGATCCGTCCAGTCCTGTGCGGGAATCTTTCCGGAAACAATCTCCTGACTCAAAGTTGTCAGTAGCTTGGTCGCGTCTTCATGACGTCCCAATTCCACCATGGCGTTACCGGAAAACAATCGAACCTGAGCCGCCAAAGGACTGCTCGCAGAGCTCGCAAGAAACTGATCTGCAGCTGCAACAAGTGGCTGCCATTGCCGTCTTGTGGCCTGAATTTCGATCACATGAAACAAAGCACGCTCTTTTTCCGTGGCCCCGTAACGAGCATCTGTGAAGATCGCTTCCATTTCCTTCAACGATTCTTCCAGCTTCCCTGCTGACATTAAGCTTTCCGCAAGTGACAACCGAGCCTGCCCGGCATAAGGGCTGTCGGGGAACTTTTCGAGCAACTGCTGATGAACGGCGTCCGATCGATCAAACCGCTCAGCCGAAACATTCATCCAGGCCCACTCATCAAGCAGTCGATCCAGGTCTTTTGCATTCGGAAAGGCCAACACCAGTTTCTCCCACGCCTTGTCCGCATCGTCAAATCGCTTGAGTTTCTCCAGCGACCGGGCCACCTGCCGCCCGGCATCGAATGCGTACTGCATCGGTGGCTTAGTCTCGCTACCGGCCTCAACGGGCGGCTGATCCTTCGTCAGCTTTTCAAAAACACCTGAGTAAGCAGCAGCAGTTCTCTCGATGTCTCCCTGCTCTTCGATGCACCGAGCCAGCATAAACAATGATTGAGCGGCATCCTCAGAGGCCGGGTAGTCAGCAACAACCTTCACAAATGCGGCCTCAGCCTCAGCATACTTGGCGGCCTTGAACTGACACCACGCAAGCCCCGTCACACCCGCCTCTTTAACCTCGGGATCTTTTTCACACGTTGAGGCCAGTTGAAAAAACGCCACTGCCTCATCCGGAACATTCTGCTCCAGCGCAGCCTCACCGGATTTCAAAACGGCCGTCCATGTCTGTGCCAGATCGGGAAGATCCGTGACCAATGCTTTCAGATCTTCGATCGCTTCCGGAAACCTTCGGAGATGACTTAACGTCACTGCACGAGCTGCCATGACGTCGGCTTTCTGAGTCTTGTCTACGGCGACCGGAATAAACTCATCAGCAAACTTCAATGCTTCTTCATAACGCTTCTGCTCCAGACAACTGACCGTGGCCAGAGCGAGGGCACCTCGAACTTCACTGAGCGCCTCAATCTGAAACAGTTCACTCATTTGCAGCGTCTGATCGATCACCTTGTCAAACTGTTTTGCTTCATAGAAAGCTCGCACAAGGTAGTATTGCCCCACTGCAGTAACGCGACTTTTGGGATCGTCCGAAGCCGCTATGGCTTTCTGCAACGTATCAACAGACTGTTCAACCTCGCCACGCACCAAATACATGCGTCCCAATAGAATCTGTTCCCGTGGCCGATTCGCAGCATCCGGATAATCCATCTTCAAACGGTTCCAGATACGTTCAGCCTGTTCTCGCTGAGCTAATTCAAGATTCAGCTCAGCTGCATTGAACAAACTTTCGGCGACACGAGTGGAAGTTGGCCAGCGGTCACAGATATCCTGAAAAATCTGAGCGGCAACCTGCTTATCCCCGGATACGCGTTCCATTTGAGCCTGCTGAAACAGGACATCTGCTGCAAGCGGAGTATCTCCCGCAGCAAGAAGTGCTTCCGCAAAAACCAGACGTGACTCTTCAAGTCGCCCCAATTCCTTCAGCGTCATGGCTGACATCAGAACTCCTTGAGCCGAAGAGGCTGTCCCTTTAGGAATCCGCTGCAGCCATGTCAGAGCCTGTTCGAATTCTCGCTGCCGATAAAACGACATCCCGACTCCCAATGTCGCCGACGGCACCAGTGAGTTCTTGGGATAGCCGGTGACCATCTTCTCAAACGAGACAGCGGCTTCTTTGTATTCGCCTTTTGCATACTGAATCGCAGCAATTCGATTTAACGCTCTTGGGGCAGGGGTTGAGTTGGAATCAGCAACCACCAACTTGTATTGAGTCAATGCATCCTGAGGTTTGTTCAATCCTTCCAGCGCCTTGCCTAGACTGAACCTACAGTCCGCCAGAATTCCAGGATCAGTCTTGCTGGATGCCAATGGATTCAGAATCGCAATCGCTTTATCGTGCTCTTTCTGAGATACATACGAATCGCCCAGCAACAGTTTTGCCCAATCTCCATGGGAATGCCCCGAGTGCTTCTCAAGGTATTCGGTCAGTTGCAGAATCGCGGCCGGATAGTCCTTGAGAAAGTAACTGCACTCTCCCAGTCGATAACGAGCATCAGCAACGTCCTTGCTGTCTGGCTCCGCCACAATGTATTGCTGAAATTCTTCACGAGCGGGTCCATACTTTTCCAGAACGCTCAAAGTACGAGCATGGTAAAGCCGAGCCAAATTGGTGCGTGAATGTTCCGGAAATTCTTTCAGGAACTGGCTCAATGTTTCTTCAGCCTGCTCCCAACGTTTGCCTCTATAAAAGCCAAGGCCGAGATTGAAGTCGTCCGTCGCCTTGTCAGCAGCGGCCATCTCCGGGAACAAAACCATCACCAACAGAACCTGAATCACGGTTCGGCAAACCGATGATGTTGTGACCAGCCCGAGAATACCGCGCAAGCCTGATTCTTTAAGGACCTGACGCCCCTCCCCAAGGAACAAACTGGAGGTCAACATGAATTTGTTTTCCACTTAGAAACCTGCAGCAGAACATTCTGATTCGAGTAGCACTAGACCAACACTCCGACGCAAATGCCGGAATCTAGGGATAGTCCCACCACCGTAGCTGACTCGATTTACCATAGTACGCACGAAAAAGCCGTTTCCGAAGCCTGACATGCCTCAAATTGGCACGTCTCCCAATCTGTATGCCCCAATCAGACCTGGAATACTCACCCCCACTTGCGCAAACCACCGCTGGGTGATCCCATTGTGTCCCCGAGTAGTACTTCAACTCAACATTTATTCATCATTTGACGCCTTGCGATACGACGAATCGAAAGGGGTTCCGCAACGAGTTTTTCTCCGCACAGTGTGAATTTAGACCGGGTGATCGCAAGAGACCTTAGTGGACCGCCGCAATCGTTGCCGCACACAGAATAAGGCTTATTTCCGGTCGAAAATTGACGGCCCCACGTCCGGCATAGTATCCTGTAGCCCCTCCTTCCGAATTTAAAGTCCCGCCCGCACGCTTTTCAGGCGTTGCGTCCCGCCTGTACTTTCTGCCCCGATCCAACCAACGCTCAGGAGCAAATCATGCTTCGAATTCACTCCGGTCAAACGTCCGCCTATTGCGATGGAAGTTCGCGCCGAAGTTTTGTGCAACTGGGAGTTGCTGGTATGGCCAGCGTTGGCCTGTCTCAGATCCTGGCGGCAAAAGAGCAGTCACAGGCGGCAGGCAGATCCTCCAAAGACACCTCGGTCATTCTGCTCTGGCTCGATGGCGGCCCGGGACATATGGACACTTACGATATGAAGCCGGAAGCTCCGGCGGAATATCGTGGCATCTGGAAACCAATCCCGACCAATGTTCCGGGAATGGAGGTTACTGAACTCTTTCCACTGCAGGCGAAAATCGCAGACAAGTTCTCCGTTGTCCGTTCGCTCCATCATGACAGCGGAGATCATTTTACGGGTGGCCACT
>CAIJTV010000687.1:0-4270 GCA_903823635.1 uncultured Planctomycetaceae bacterium | reverse complement strand
GTCGTGGTTGCCGATAGCCAGTCGAATACGTGTGCCACCTCTGGCCAGATCCATCAAACGGGCCACAATCTGATTACATTCCGATTGCCAGTGCCACCCACTCTGCAAACACCATCCGTCGATGAAATCGCCGACAAGATAAAGATTTTCAGGTTCATGTCGATTGAGAAACTCCAGGAGCGACTGAACCCGTGAGTGCCGGAAGCCAAGATGAAGATCGCTGAGAAACAGCGAGCGAACGCGAGTCATCTTCGGCTGGCACGTTGGCTCCGGAGGCTTCAGACTGAAGGCCCGCTCCTGCGACCAGAACTCATTGTCTGCTGATACCGGAAGATAAGGAGCGACAAAATCCAGCGAATCGTCGACAAGCAATTCCTGTGTGTAACTCATGGTCATCTCACGTCCCTGCGAAGTGAAGAGTTCAGCACCGGCGACAGATTGGAACAATATTGTCTCGGACAAAGACCGCATTCGTTGAGCCAAAGTGACCGCCAAAATTCCATGACCTCGCCATACTCTTTTGATAAGGAATCTGATTCAGTCGTGGACGTTGCTGCTGCGAATCTTCGGAAAACATTGAACTGCGATTCTGCGTCAGAAACCCCAAAGCTCCCGCCGAAACAGCGTGGCGACGATCCATTGTCCCGAAGAGCATGGTTCCAATTCCCACGGTGGGCAAATCAAGCGGAGAATAGAAGTTCCAGATGCCAGCCGTTGTGCGACCCAGCAGTCGTTCCACATCAAATCGTCTTGAAATAGCTGCCGACAACAAGGTGACAGACGTCACGGCCTGATCTTCTCGCAGTTGCTCAAGAACAAACAACGCCATCCCTGCACCGGCCGAGTGACCGATCAGGTGAACCGGTTGGCCCGGGAAGTTGCGCTGGTAGTTGACTATCAACTCCGCGACGACCCGGGCCTGAGTGCGATTATGTCGCTGCATAGCCAGATGCAGCGGATTCCATGGGCGAAATCGCCGCCAGTCGATGATCTGAATCGCGTGCGACAACTGGCCGGCAACGAGGCCGCGAGCGATGCTGTCATTGACAGAACTGCAACCTTCGATGCCCGGCAGAATGATTATAAGCCCATGTTCCAGACGGCTCGAACAAGAAAGTGGTCTGTGAAACTTTGCTCCGCTTCGACCGAGCGGCGCGAGGAATAAGCCAAGCATGGACTGCAATCCAAGCCTGAAGACCGCCGCGCGATCAGGAACGGTATTCGGCTGAGCGGAAGCAGAAAACAGGAACCCATCCACGTGAGACGGTTCGGCGTACATGACCAATTTGATCGTCTCCGGAAGAGCTGCGTTTTGTTTCGATCCTTCACTCACAGCGAGCAGCACCAAATGACTTCTATCCCACGATCAGCAGGCTCAGTTGACTAATAAGCATGCCAAATAAGGCTCCCAGCACGACATCCGTTGGATAGTGGAGCCCAAGCACAACGCGGGAGAGTGCGATGAGAACCGTAAAGCCAAGCAGCAGTGGCAGCAATGCCGGGAACCACGACACGGCGATCACTGAAAACGCGACGGCATGCATCGTATGACCCGACGGAAAACTGTACTCATCCAGAGCTACAGTTCCCTGCATAATCGCCTCGTAGACAGCACCGGGGCGTGGTCGCTGAGTCACACCTTTCACTGACTTATAAACCAGAAGCGTGACAACTGCAGTCAGCCCCATATGCAGGGCCGCTTTGATTCCATAGTGACCGTGAAGCAACGGCAGAATCACCATCAACGCATACCAGAATTTCCCGTTGCCAAGATTACTAATCACTCGGAAGAACGGTGAGACTGTTCGCCATTTCAAAGTTCTGTTCATCAGAAACGTAATCTGGCGATCCCAATAGACCATTTGATTAATGGCCGCTTGCCGTCGACTGGTCTTCATAGAGCCCTCCCTGGAATGACGACAGATTTAACACCAGATCCTCTAACTGCCACATGCACCGATCGCTCTGTCATGAGAGAATTGCCTCGCTGGCTGCTTTTCGCGATTCCACCAACCACAAAGTCTGAGATTCAACACCAGCAATACCGAATCCCGCGACAACCTCCACTAATTCTCGGACATGAACGTTAAACCTATAGCGCGATTTGAATTCATTTCTGATGAATTCCACGTTCAGATATCTTCTTAAACACCAGAACTTACATGCTGATGCATGCGTGAGGTTTCCATGTTGACCGCAGGTTTCGTTTTCCCCGGCGCCAGCAACTGAAACAGTCGCACCAGTGCTTTTGTCAGAAATGTGGCCATCATTCCGGGCCGACGATTCCCAATCCGGCTCGGCGACAGAAGCTGAAACTCACTGATCACCTGCTGATAGTGTGAACGAACTTCATCGCTCGAATGTCTCCATGTTCTCGTCTGAACCGATTCCAGAGCTGCCGCAGACATCTGCTCCTGACGGTCGACCGACTGGATGATCTCGCCAACGTACTGGCTGGCTTCAGTCGCATTACGAGGAGTAAACAGGAACCCGTTCGAGCCATGGTGAACGAGGCTGGTCACTCCGCCCGCATTCGCTGCAATAACCGGCAAGCCACAAGCCATCGCTTCGAGGATAACATTCCCCATCGTCTCCGTTTCAGAGGCGTAGACAAAAGCATCGGCCGAGGCATAGGCAGCCGCCAGATCTTCGCCACGAAGATACCCGACGAAATGAGCCTTATATCGCGAGAATCGCCGAACAAGTTCATCACGCTGCGGACCTCCGCCAACAATGGCGAGTGTTGCCTCGGGAACTCGTTCGAGGACCTCGGTCAGAAAGCTGACATTTTTTTCAGAAGCGAGGCGTGAGACCGTAAGTAGCAGAGGTGATTCCGGATGATTGCCACTTAGCCGGCCTCGCATTGCTGCAGATTTTCGCTCCGGGTTATACAAACGGCAGTCAACGGCCGGTGGCCACAGTGCAACTCGTTCGAATCCTCGTTTGCGAAGGTCGTCGGCCATGAAATCAGAGACGGTCAGATTTCGATCTGCCGTGTTGTGATAACTTTTCATCAGCCACCATAACAGGCGAGAAAGCATTCCCAGTCCTCGATACTGTTTTACGAACTCGCCATAGAGGGTATGGAACGAGAACAACACCGGAAGTTGCAGATCGCTGCGACAGAGCAAGTCATAACACTGAAACCCAAATGCAAACGGATTCAGAAAATGAATCACATCAGGACGAAACGCTTTCAGCTCCTGAATGAGTCGCTGGTCAGGGCGACCGATCACGTACTCGGGATAGCTGGCACACGGGAAACTGGGAAACTCGATCAATGGAACCGGGGAATTACGGTACTCCGCAACCTTCGGACAGACGACGATCACTTCGTCCCCGTTGGCCAGCAATTGCTGAATAAGATTGACCGTGCGCCCCACAACGCCGTCGATCTTCGGGAGAAACACCTCAGCCACAATCGCAATCCGCATCGCGGAACTCCAAGAGAAAACAGATCTTCTTGACCGGTGCGTTACTAGCGCACGTATTATTTAAATCGCAATTTTTCACCACAGAGGTCACAGAGAGCACGGAGGAAACGCAGAGGGAGTGGCATTCGGAATCGCGTTTGTTGTGCAGAAAAGGAAGACGTAGGTGACTTCACTAGCCGCTTTATTCCATTCCGTATTTCACGTCTCGTCTCGTCTGCGATTTTCCCTCTGTGTTCTCTGTGACCTCCGTGGTTAATGATTTTCACGTCGGGTGTTATTGGGCAGCGTGACGTGACGGTGACAGGGTCTGACAAACTCGGAGGGCTGACGCCCTGCCGCTCGCCGACGAGTTTGTCGCTATGCAGGTCGACGCGCTACGGCGAGAACTATGCTGTGGTGATCCACAACCGGAAAGACCAGTCGATTCAGAATCGCCTGTTGCCAGCGTTTCGCTTTATGCAGCCCAATCTCTTCAATGAACGGAGTCAGCCAGCCGCCGTGATATCCGTATTCGATGAAGGAAGCGAAATCAGGGAACTTCAGCTCTGGCTCGAAAGTTTCCGACATCAGAATCTCAAAACCGTTCTTCTTCAAGACTTCAATGATATCCCGTTCGCTGTTCGGACAAATCATGCCCTGCAGGTCAGGGGCACCATGACCAAACAGCAACTTCAACAGCGGATGGCCTGCCCGACGTTGCAGTTCGCCATAACCCGCTGTGGTGCCGCCCACGAATGACCAAACGCCACCGGCTTCCAGCTTCTCGAAGATTCGCGGAGCAATATGATCAATCGGAACAAAGCCAGTCACAAAATGCGTGGCGACAAGATCAAACT
>CAIJTV010000686.1:0-3334 GCA_903823635.1 uncultured Planctomycetaceae bacterium | reverse complement strand
GACCTTTCCGGCCGACGGTTCAATCGTTCGGAGCCTTCCCAGAGCCTGATGCTGCTGAAGCCTACGCAGGGCGTGCCTCATGAAGGCGGATTTCTATTCGACGAAGAATCTCGATACTACAAAGTTCTCGAACAGTGGATTGCTGAAGGGTGCCAATACAAACCGGACGCAGCTCGCGTAACCGGAATTGAAGTTTACCCGCCGACACCACTGCTACAGCTTCGTCATGATCAGCAACAGCTGATTGTGATCGCAAAGTATGCCGACGGCACGACTCGCGATGTGACTCGCGAAGCCGTTTTTGATGCGAGCAACTTCGAAGTCGCGACAGTCTCCAAGCAGGGACTAATCACCGCCGTTCAGCGAGGTGAAGCGGCCGCTCTGGTACGCTTCGAGGGCAATTATGCGGCGGCACCGATTTCTATTCTGGGCAATCGTGATGGTTACCAGTGGGCTCCGCAGCCGGAATACAATTACGTTGACACGCTGATTAACGGCAAACTGCAGCGTATGAAGATCCTGCCATCCGCCGCAGCGGATGATGCCGAGTTCCTGCGGAGAATTTCGTTGGATATCGCGGGTGTTCCTCCGACCAGCGAAGAGGTTTTGGCGTTTGTCGCGGATACGACTGAACCGGTTGCCAAGCGAACAGCGATGATCGAGAAGCTGTTGTCCAGCCCGATGTATGTCGAACACTGGACACTCAAATGGAGTGATCTTCTGCTGAATCGCCGCAAGACAGTCACCGAGCGTGGTGTTTGGGCCTTCCGCAACTGGATTCGACAATCAGTCGCCGCCAATAAGCCTTTCGACCAGTTTGCAGAAGAACTGATCACGGCGAACGGGAGTGCCTATGAAAATCCAGCGGCCAACTATTTCCGGATCGCTCGCGAGCCAAAGCTCGTGATGGAGAACATGACTCAGGTATTCCTGGGAACTCGCTTCAACTGCAATCAGTGTCACGACCATCCTTTCGAGCGCTGGACACAGCGACAGTATTATGAACTGTCCGCTTACTTCGCTGACGTTGGGCGACGTCCGCTGCCGGAAGGTGATGAATTCATCTTTACGATGGCGTCACCTGCGGCCGTTGTGAATCCGGATACCAATCAACCGGCTGATCCAAAGTTTCCGTTTGCTCACGCCGGCGCGATTGATGCGGCATCAACTCGTCGTGAGCAGCTGGCTCAGTGGTTGACGGCTAAAGAAAATCCGTACTTTGCCCGCAGCATCGTTAATCGCTACTGGAGCTACTTCTTCGGTCGCGGAATCATTGATCCCGTCGACGATATCCGCGCAGGGAATCCGGCTTCCAACCCGGAACTGCTGGATGCATTGACCAAGGATTTTGTAGAAAGCGGTTACGACCTGAAGAAGCTGATTCGAACGATCTGTAACTCCGCGACATACCAGAGAAGTCTCGACGCAGGGCAGTGGAATGAAGATGATACGATCAACTTCTCCCATGCGTTGCCGCGACGACTTTCTGCTGAACAACTCTATGACGCGATCATTCAGGCCACGGGTGCTCCGCGAGCATTGCCGGGAGTTCCCGCCGGGTTCCGTGCTTCCGAGTTGCCGGACTCTGACGTCGAAGTGGCGTTTCTGGATATGTTCGGCCGTGCTCCTCGGGAATCACCATGTGAATGCGAACGAACCAGCGATGTTAGCTTGGGCCAGACATTAAACATGGTGAACGGGCCGACGATCGGTGATGCGATCGCGCATCCGCAGGGAGTCATCGCAAAGACCGTCGCAGCTGGAGTGCCGAACGACAAGCTGATTGAAACAATCTATCTGTCAGCTCTTTGCCGTAAGCCGTCGGCTGAGGAGTCAACGAGAGCCGTTGAATACTTTGCAACGGCTGGTGATGCGAAGGCAGCTGGCGAAGACCTGATGTGGGCCTTGATTAACAGCCCCGGATTCCTCTTCAATCGCTAGTCACGATTTCAGTTCGCTCACTCACTGAGCCGGCTGAGAATTCGAGACCTTAAACAAAGAGCGACGCAGAAGTGCGTCGCTCTTTTCGTGCGCGGCCCAAATGTTTCAAGTCGGTTTCCACAGCCAATTGAAACTAGCGATGTGGCGATTGTTCAGCCGCTGTATTTAGTTTCCAGGCTTGATTGCGAAGAGCCTGCAGGTGTCGACAGGGACCATTTCGGACACCGGACTTGAAATGCCAGCTGCATCGGCACTTCCCCTTGCGGACCATTCCATCGCTGTCGATCAGAACTTCGCAGGACTGATTCTCCACTTTGCCAGTAACAATCCATCCTCCTCGCGGAGCTGGAATCTGGGTCTCGACCTTTATGCCGACGCCAATCGACATTCGGGCTGCTGCTTCGATTTCCGGATGCGCCGGGCCAAGCTCCCGATCTGACAAGGCCATCGGAAGTACCTGACGCCAGCGAAACAATCCCGCATGCAGGTCGTAGATGGCCTGACCTCGCAACGCCAACTGGTTCATGATGGCGGTGGATTCCGCTGATGAAGTATTGAGCTCCGCGGACAAACGTGCCGGGGAGATGGTTCGAAGCTGACTCAGTCGTTCTGCTGCCGCCGCCACTTTGGACAGGCCAGCGTCCGCTTGGGGCAACAACATCTGAACCGCGCTGCCGCGAGTCCAGTCGTTCGTCGTCCAGCCACTTAATCCAAGAGTCAGTCGCATGTTCCCCATCTGAACCACCCAAAAACTGGGCAGGCCAGTCCCAGTTAGATAGACATCCACATGAGAAGCGATCGGTAGCAATCGAGCCAAACTCAGCAGCCGTCGTCGTCCCCAGATGCGAATCGGTTCAGACGCTGATCCCTGATAGACGGCGCCAGCATTCTCAATCGGTACGTTCCATGGCTCGAGAACCAGCCGTGGAGAGTGACCGTCCTGGAGTTCGAAGCGGATCGCTCTGGGGCCGCTCTTTTCACGATGACGCTTCAGCCAGGCGAGAAGCGAATAGACCGCGTCAATGCTCAGTGTCACCTTTTTCATCGGCAGAGCCATCGCCGCCTGCAACTGCATGAATCCTCTCAGCCAGCCATCCGGTAGTGCGATCTTTTCTTCGTGGTAGTCGGTGCGATCAGCCGTCTGAACAGAGAAGCCGTCAGGGTTAATGTTGAATCGAGTTTCTCGATAGGTTCGCAGAGACTGAAAGTTGTGGTAGAGATCCCACGAGTAGTCCACATTCGTAGTTCCCGGTGTTGCGTGTTGAGTTCCGCTGAATCCCGAATTGCGATCAATAGTCAGGCAGCCGTAGCTGGATTCGTCGGTGGAGAAACATTCGAAGAATACAACATCATCAGCCACAGTGATCACCGGATCGTAGGGCATGAGCCGGCG
>CAIJTV010000685.1:0-6308 GCA_903823635.1 uncultured Planctomycetaceae bacterium | reverse complement strand
GCCATCCGCGAGATCTTCCCCAACACGCATCTCGCCGAAGACCTCATGGAGATCGAATTCTGACAGCAATCACGCTCTCAGAACTCTGTCAGCATTCTCGATGCACAAACTGAACCCCGTGCGCCCAAACACTAACAAACTCTGCGATTCAACTCCGTGCTCCCTGTGACCTCTGTGGTCAAACTTCTCAATCCGGCCATATCAGCGACAGCGACGGATTATGACTCGGAGAGCTCACGCTCTGCCGCTCGCCAAATGCTAAACCAGAATGTCGTGCAGCACTTCGCCGTGGACATTCGTCAGACGTCGCTGGATACCGTTGTGGTAATAGGTCAGCCGCTCGTGGTCGATTCCCAGCAGATGCAGCACTGTCGCGTGGTAGTCGTACCAATGTACCGGCTTTTCAACAGCCTTCCAGCCGATCTCGTCGGTTGCTCCATAGGCTACTCCATGCTTCAGACCAGCTCCTGCCATCCAGATGGAGAACCCATACATGTTATGATCACGGCCCGTACCGACCTGATCGGCACCGGATTGCGTAAACGGTGTTCTCCCAAACTCGGAGGTACACAGGATCAAAGTATCCTCCAGCATCCCGCGCTGGCGCAGATCCTTCAGCAGTGCCGCGACAGGCTGATCGAGTCGACCGGCTTCACGCGTATGATTCTCCTTCACGTCTTCGTGGCCATCCCAGTTAATACGAGGAGAACCAAACGAGCCACCGGAAAACAACTGCACGAAACGAACACCCTTCTCCAGAAGCCGGCGAGCAAGCAAACAGCGACTACCAAAATCAGATGTCTCCTCCTTGTCCAGACCATACATCAGACGAGTCGCTTCCGTCTCCTGCTTGAGATTCGTCACATCAGGAACAGCCAGTTGCATCTTCGCTGCCAGCTCGTAGCTTTTCATTCTTGCCAACAACGCATCTTCAGTTCCGGTGACCGCCAGATGTCGGCGATTAATCTCTTCCAGAAGTTTACGGCTGGCCAGATCAGAGCCAACAGGAAGCTCACGCGACGGAAAGAGATCGTAAATCGCCGGCCCCTGACTCTGAAAAGTCACGCCCTGATGTTGAGCGGGCAAAAATCCATTTGACCAGTTGATCGTGCCTCCAGCAGGAAGACCTCGTCCGTCCGGCAAAACAACATATGAAGGAAGCTCGTCCGTTTCACAGCCAAGGCCATAGGAAACCCACGACCCCATCACAGGAAAACCATTGAGCCGAAAGCCAGTGTTCTCTTCAAAAGTCGCAGGCGTATGATTGGCTGATTCCGCGACCATGGAACGAACAACCGTGAGTTCATCGGCAACCTCAGCGATGTGAGGAAACAGATCAGAAACCCACAGTCCACTCTGTCCACGCTGTTTGAACTCCCAGTCATTCTTTCGAATCAATCCGACCTGGTTGAAAAACGTCGCAGGTCGTTCTTCGGACTGCAAAGATTTTCCGTGAAACTTCTCCAGTTCCGGCTTGTAGTCGAACGAGTCGATATGACTCACTCCGCCACACAGACACAGGTGGATGACTCGCTTCGCCTTCACGGGAAGATGAGGTGTCCCTTTCGCTTCGGCCGGAACAGCATCAGCTCTCGCAATCCGATCCCTCATCAGCAATGAAGTGAAAGCAGCACCGGTGAGTGAAGCGGTGGAAAAATCGAGCACTCGACGTCGGGAGATTCGGTCAATCGTCATAGCACACCTCTAACAAGGGCATTGCCCTTAGCCCAATGCCATCTGCTGGTTGTTTCCCGTCGTCGGAGCGACGGGCGTACCGTACACCCGTCGCTCCGTCGACGGGCACTTCTTGTCTACTCAATTCGTTACCGCAAATACAAAAACTCATTACTGTTCAGAATCACTCTGCAGAACGCCGCAAGTCCCTGGCTCGCAACAAAATCGTCCGCCAGATCGATCTCCTCCGGAGTCGCCTCACGCCCGAAAGCTCTCAAATAAACTTGGGAGACCTGCATTTTGACGACTTCACCCGCTTCTTGTTTGACCTGCCCCGCGAAATTATCTGCCATGGCAAACACCAGCGAGTTATTCATCAGCGACAATGCCTGCAACGGAGTGATCGTATTCGCTCGCTTCGGCGCTGTGGTTGAAGGATCCGGACAATCAAATGTATCAAGAAACGGATTCCGTCCACCACGCGGCATAAAGCGATAGATCGTGCGACGATGAGTTTCAAAGGTCGCTTCCTCAAGCAGCTTGTAGAAATTGCTGCCTTTGAATTTGAAGTGCTCGACATCGCGATAACCACGGCCGCCGATTTCCGGATTCAATCGCCCTGTGACCACCAACACCGCATCGCGAAGCTCTTCTGCGTCCAGACGCTGAGGGGACTTTCTCCACAGGAGTCGATTGTCTGCATCAATACTGCTGTTAGCTTCAACAGGTGCCGAGCCTTGCCGATAAGTCGCTGAAGTCACGATCAACCGATGCAATGGCTTGAGCCGATATCTCATTGACTGAAACTGCACAGCAAGCCATTCCAGCAGTTCCGGATGGCTTGGCTGCCCACCGTTAAAACCGAAATCGCTGGGCGTGGCGATCATCCCCTGACCAAAGTGGTAGTGCCAAACTCGATTCACCATGACTCTGACAAACAACGGGTTGTCATGATGAGTAATCCAGTCGGCCAGCCGAATTCGACGCTCTGCATCGGGAGCATCCGGAGCCAGTCCAAAGCCAGCCTCGCCTCCGGGCACAGCCGACAATCCGGTTGGCGTTACAACATCGGCGGGACTTCCCACATCGCCTCGACGCAGAACTCGCGAAGCACCTGGATTGGTTGAAATGCAAGCATACAACACCTGCGATTCGGATCGAACGATGCTGTCGCGTTCATTGCTCAACTGGTTCTCTTCATCCACCAATGCCTGATAGTTTTTATGCTGTGTTTCCGTCAGTCTCGCCAACATATCTTTGTCAGATACGTAGTTCATGTCTGATGCACCTGCAGAGGCGGCGACTTCCTCGGCCGTCAGTGCGCGATCGTAGAGCAAGGCTCGATCAATACGACCAGCCAGCATTCGATTACCGCCCGGTGGCCCATGACGCAGGCCAAAGACGAGCTGAAACTTTCCTGCAGCATACTTTTGGAGTTCACCCGGTCGATACGCAGCACCATACGGCTTTCCATCGCGATAGCCAATAATTGTTCCGTCAGCCTGGTAGACGATGGCGAAGTGAACCGGCCGTTGAGTCGCCTCCGCTTCTTCCGTACCATTGAATGGCATTGTTCGGACAAAACCGTTGCTTCCGGCCATCCATTTGTGAGCCTCTCGTTCGCCAAACACAATCGCATCAAACGTAGCGCCATCTAAGGTCTGCAGGCTGATCGCTCCTCCCCCGCCCTGCTCCAGGTTATCCAACTGAACCCATGCCTCGAGAGTTTTCTCGGCAATATCAGTCGCAATCGGGGCCGAAGCGATGAAGCCATCTTTGCCGTCAACGACCAGCGTTCCGTTCTCCAACCTCGCTCCGCCACTGAGCGTCGCCTTGATCGCGCCCGCGCTTTCATTGACGTCTTCGTTGAATTCCCATCGTGCCAATGCTTTGGGAGGCTCCGGCCCCTTGTAGCCTGCTACTTTGCGTTCTGCAATGATGGCATCCCGAACCGGTTTCTCAATCGCATCGAGTTCGTTTTGCAGTACTTTCGTTCGTTGATCAATCCACTGAATTCGTTGCTGCTGTTCGGCCGACAGTGGTACTCGAACGGTCCGTTCCCCGTGAGTCACTCCGTTCAGCGTTGCGGCAAATTGGTAATAGTTCTGCTGAGAGATCGGATCAAACTTGTGATCATGACACCTTGCACAGTTAGCCGTGAGTCCAAGAAATGTCTGACCTACAGAGCCAACTAGATCTTCCAACTCATCCTGAGCCATCGACATCCGCATCTTGTCATTCGATGGCAGAGTTGTATTGTGCGGTCCAGCGACCAGAAATCCGCTGGCCGAAATCGCGTTGAAATCATCAGGATGCAGTACATCACCGGCTAACTGCAATCTGACAAATTGATCATAAGGCATGTCCTGATTCAACGCATTGATGACCCAGTTTCGATAGTGCCAAAAGTTATCCCTGGGCTCGTCGTACTCGAACCCGTTGCTTTCTCCAAACCTGGCAACGTCCAGCCAATGCCTTGCCCAGCGTTCGCCATAATGAGGCGAGGCCAGCATGCGGTCGACAAGTTTCTCCCAGGCATCATCAGAGTTGTCGGCGAGAAACGCATTGACTTCATCGGGAGTCGGTGGAAGACCCAACAGATCAAAACTGAGTCGCCGAATCAGCGATCGTTTATCAGCGATCGGTGACGGCGACAGACCTGCTTTTTGAAGTCTCTCCAAAACGAACGCATCGACAGGATTAGTCGACCAGTCAGCCAGTTCAACCTGAGGTGGTGTATGGCTCTGCAAAGGTTTCAGGGACCACCAATCAACACCAGCTCGCGAATCCGTCGTGAATCGAAACGGATCGATTTTCTCAGTCCCCCACTTCGCACCGCCAGTGATCCAGGCTTTCAGCGTCGATTTTTCTTCATTCGTCAACGGTTTCTTCGGCGGCATCGTGTCCGATGCGACATGCTGCCAAAGAAGACTATTCTCCAAATCACCGGGTTCGACAACAGGTCCCGACTCTCCTCCGGCCATGGCGGAATCGCGACTGGAGAGATCCAGCTTTCCCTTGGCGTCCGGCCCCTCGTGACAGCTAAGGCATCGCTGTACGAACAAAGGTGCAATCGTTCGATCAAAATCTGTAGCTTCGTCAGCGGCGACGATCCGCATCGACGTCACAAAAGTCAAAAGCACCAGAATATTTCTCGGTGCAATCATTCGAAAACAAAACATCCCAATGGCCTCGCGCGTGGGCTCCCGTGTCAGTCAGGGACTACTGCGACATCAGGATAACCAGCGACTGGAGACGTGTCACTGAACAAGCTATCAGCGAGGCGATTCCACGATCTTTCTTTGTAAGGAAATTTGGTGTGGTTTCGCGTTGGAGGGCGATTCTACACTCCGGTGGTATCGGAAAGAAATCTGGCACTCACTACAAATCTTGTGCGACGATCCTGGCTCACTGTCTCTCTGAGGTTTTGAAATGACTTTTGCTGATCATCGAACAGAGACGTACGGGCCTTTTAGACTTTTCGTTTCCTTACTGACGGTACTGTCTGTCGTTGCATTGCCGTTAAATGGGCTTGAGCCAGCGAGTGCACAGGCGGCTGATGTTCTTGTCACAGGGACAACTTCAAATCCGCTGCTTGGGAACTATCGCGGCACTTTGACAGGTGCGATCTCAGGCATCGGCATTCCTTCCCAGGGCATTGTGACATCAGTCGACCAAACCGGGAAAATGACAATTTCGATCCCGGGACTTGGTACTGGCACAGTAACTCCAAACGGTCAATGCCGAGCAACGGCTCGCTTCGTTTTGAACCGCAATAATCTGACCGTCTCTTTCGTCGGAGCTCTTGTCGCCGTCAAGAGTCCTTCAACAGGCAAGGTTATCAGCGTCGTTGGCGTCGGGACATGGCGAGTCACCACTCCGGGAATTGTGGGCGGCGGCAAGTGGATTATTCGGCAGACGCCATAGGGTCGTTAGACATCGGACATCCTTGTCGGCGGACGACTAGTTCATGGGACCCGAAGTTCAATTGCCTTCAATTCATCATCACGGTTGATCGTCAGAGACACTCGCTGGCCAGTGCGAAAGGTGGCGAGTTGTTGCTGAAAATCCGTGATGCTGGTGATCACTGCATCCTCAACAAGCACAATCAGATCCCCTCTCTGCAGGCCCGACTTTCCGGATAAAGAATCCTTTGCAACATCGTCAACAAACGCGGGGGTTCGTTCAACTACGTTGGGGACCATTGTCAGACCGTACTTCGCCGTCAGATCTTTATCTGAAATCATGGCCACATCAGCAGTCGCATCTTTAGGCTTCTGATCGACTTTCTTGCCAGCCATAATCGCATCAACTACCGGCTTCAACATCGTCAGAGGAACCGCATAGTTGACCCAGGTGCGACTCGACGCATGACGAATTTCTCGACCAATCAAACCAACCGGCATTCCTGCGGCGTCAGTCAATAGCCCGCCAGCAGCTCCGGAGTTATTCGTGATGGCATCGATCAGCCATATTGGAGATTTGACAGGAAACTTCCAGCGTCCCTGCGTTGCTTCAAGGGGAACTCTGGCCGCGATAACTCCATGAACAACCGAAACGGGTTCATTGCCTGCGGCTACTCGAAACATGTTCGAAAAGGCATACACCGACGCACCAACGTCAGGATCTGTGGC
>CAIJTV010000684.1:0-4820 GCA_903823635.1 uncultured Planctomycetaceae bacterium | reverse complement strand
GGAGCACGGCCGACGGCGCGATGAATGCCGCTATCAGCATTCAGGGGCAGATCATTGCCAACTGTGAAATCATTCACAACGTTGATGTCGAACGCAACAAGAAACGCATGTCGGAGTATCAAGACCGGGCCAAAGAACAGTTGAAGCGAGTCGAAGACGCGGGCGTCATGTCTAAGGTACAACTAAAGCCGTTACACGATTCTCTTAAGGTCTATGAGACCACCATGGCCGAGCTTCAGGATACTCATCATACCTTCGAAGCAGCCAAGGCAGACTTTAAGACACAGGCTGAGTTATTCATTTCCGTCAGTGAAGTCCTGGAAGCTCTCGGCGATGCTCAGGTTGACGAAATCGAGTCGGATCCGGAAAAGCCAATTACCTGGAACAGCGGCCTGGCTCTGAAATGGGCAGCTGCTGATGGTGGCATGGAATCCAGCATTGGATTCCTGACGCAGTTGTTCTTCCTCGAACAATTGACAGCAGGACAGGATCCGGAACGCTGTCGCAAGGAAATAGAAGACTCCCGAGCATTCCATTCTGACGCGATGAACGAAATGCTGGCGACCGGCACGTTCGACAAAAACTTTGCTGCTGATCAGCTTGAAGGAAAATTCGACGGCCAGCGAATGTCTGACGTCTGTCGAGCAGAGTTTGCCAAAGTCACCACTTTGATGGACCAATACATCGACAGCTATCTGAAGTTGCAGGAAACGAAGCAGAAGTATGATGCAGCGGCACTGATTGCTGTTGACGAAACGGAGAAGGTCGAAAGCCTGGCCGATGACTACGTCGGAGAAATCACCGCGTCCGTAAGCTGGGCCAAACTGATCTCTGCCCTGGCCATTCTGGTCCCGCTGATTGCAACCATCGTCGTTGGATTCTATGTTGGACTCAAGGGCAGCAAAGCCGTCGCCGCTCCAATCGAAGCCGCGATCGAAATTCTTCGCTCCACAACCAATACTTCAGCGACTGCGATTACAGAACTTACCTACTCGATCAGTGGCATCGCGAGCAGCACCGAACGAGCGGCAGCGGTTTCTCGCGGAGCTTCCGATGTGGCAGACCGAGGTCGCAACAGCATCACCAGCCTCGGACACGCTGCCGACCAGATTAACGGGGTTGTCGCTCTGATTGAAAGCATCGCCGGAAAAACCAACTTGCTGGCTCTGAATGCAACGATCGAAGCCGCTCGAGCTGGCGAATCAGGCAAAGGATTCGCAGTTGTGGCGAATGAAGTCAAGGCTCTCGCTCGCCAGACCAGCGATGCGACTCGTGAAATTCGTTCTCGCCTGGACGAAATGCGAACAGCAACGGACGCGACAGTGAACGATATCAGCCAAATCTTTCAGGTCATTCGCGAAGTTGATGCTGTCAATCAGGAGATTGCCCGCGCTGCCGAAGAACAAAGCCTGGCCACGGGGGATATTTCTCGCTGCGTTCAGGAAACTTCCAGTGCTGCCGATACGGTGACAAACATCGTGACAGGGGCCTACTGTGCGGCCTAGCTGCTTGCGACTTAAATGAGAAGGCAGCAGCCTCGCCAGAGAGGCTGCTCGGAGCCATGATTCACCACTGCTGGAGTTCGCCTCCGTCGAACAATGCTCAGTGGAATCACGGCTCCATGCGAGACTGTATGCCCCAACCGAAGGAAAGGCAGAGACCTCTATCCGGTGCCTAAACACCTGAGCATCAGTTGAAATTCCTATCGCATTGGGGCACAACACGGACTTCTTGACCTGAGACACTCACGACTGGCAACTGTTTGGTCATCGTTGGTGCTTCAGGATGATTCCGCTGCTTCCAATGAGGCCCCGCGATGCAAAGCTGGCCACTGCTGACGTCCCCCGAATGCCTCGCAGACCTGAATTCGGTCGATACTTCGACCAAATCTCGTACCGCCAGCGACAGCAATCACACGCCGCAGCGACTCTTTCTGCTGCTACTGCCCATGCTCTTCGCATTTACCTGTGCTTCAAGTGCCCGCGCACAGGATCTGGTGCCTGTCGACTTCGATAAAGACATTGCACCGCTCTTCAGAGATCGATGCCTGAGTTGTCATGCGGAATCGCCGAGCGGCGGGCTCGGTTTGACATCTAAGACGACATGGCAGCAAGGCGGCGACTCGGGAGCCGCGTTTAATGCAACCGAGCCCGAGAAAAGTTCGCTCTGGATTCGGGTCACGGCTGGCCCTGATGAAGAACATCGCATGCCTCCCGAAGGTTCGCGATTGAATTCCGAGCAGCTAACCAGATTGAAGCGGTGGCTCTCCGACGGCGCTCGTTGGCCGGAGAAATCTGTTCTGCAGTCACCTCAGGCTGCCGCCCGCGAACACTGGGCGTTCAAGGCGGTGAAGGCTCCGCCAGTTCCAAACGTCGTCCATGATAATCAAACAAAGAACGAGATTGATGCGTTCATCTTGTCAGGACTTGAGCAACAGAAGTTCACTCCGGCCCCTGAAGCTGATCGCGTCACATTGTTGCGGCGAGTGACGCTGGATCTCACAGGATTACCACCGGCACCCGACGATGTCAGTCGATTTCTTAATGACTCAGCCCCGGATGCGTATGAGCGAGAAGTTGATCGGCTATTGTCGCTTCCTGCTTACGGTGAACGATGGGCTCGCCCGTGGCTGGATCTTTGTCACTTTGCCGACACCGACGGTTATCTGACGGATCAAAAACGTCCGGTGGCATGGCGTTATCGTCAGTGGCTGATCGATGCTCTCAACCGCGACTTGCCTTTCGATCAATTTACGATCGAACAATTGGCAGGCGATCTATTGCCCCAGCCCACTCAGGAACAACTTCTGGCAACTGGATTTCTACGTAACACGCTCAGCAATCGCGAAGGCGGAGCAGATCTGGAAGAGTATCGAGTGGAACAAATCGTGGATCGCACCAGGACTGTTGGAACGGCATGGCTCGGTCTGACGGTGGGATGTTCGCGCTGTCACGATCACAAATATGATCCGCTGACTCAGAAAGAATTCTTTCAGCTCTACGCGGTGCTTGATCAGGCCGACGAGGTCAATCTTCCACTGCCGCTTCCCGGCGAACAAGCTGCGTTTGAGGCGGCCTTTGCAGAATATCGCGAGAAACGCGACACGCTGGTGGCGCCATTCCAGCCGGGCCTTGATGAACTCCAGAAACGCTGGGAAGTCCGCATGCAGGAAGCCGTAGCTCATCCAGGCGTTTCCCCGACATGGGATCGTCAGTGGGAAGTTCTGGGCCTGATCTGGGGCGGAGAATTGGGCGAAGGGCAGCTTGAGGGTTGTGTTATCGCGCAGACTCCCTGGGACCAGAGAACTCTGGATGAAAAGGATCGTCTGCAGGACTACTTTCTGGCTCGAGGATCCATCATTGATGATCCGAAGTTTGCAGAACTGAAACTCTCCACGCTGACACCTCAACTGGAAGAACTAATAAAATCTGTCCCATGGCCCACGCGTGCGCCAACGGTGCGACAAGCTCGACATGCACGGCCGGTGCATATTCATACGCGCGGCGACTTTCGAGTTCCCGCGGAACTGGTGCAGGCTGATATTCCGCGATGGTTGCAATCGAATACTCAGGGTCTGGCCAGCGTGTCTGATGAGAAAGCTCAGCCTCCGCAGCCCATCGACCGACTCGATCTGGCGCGGTGGCTGGTGTCGAAAGAGAATCCTCTCACCGCGCGAGTCGTGGTGAATCGCATGTGGCAGGAGTTCTTTGGGCGAGGTCTGGTGGATCCATCGGATGATTTTGGTCTCCGAGGTCAGAAGCCCAGTCATCCGGAATTGCTGGACTGGCTGGCGGCGGAGTTCATGAATCGCGGCTGGAGTGTTAAGCAGATGCATCGCCTGATCGTCACGTCGGCGACATATCGTCAATCTTCTGTTGCCAGGCCCGAGTTAGTCGCGACCGATCCGCAGAACCGGCTGTTGGCTCGACAGATGCCTTTGAGATTTTCATCCGATCAGGTGCGAGACGCGATGTTGTACGCCAGTGGTCTTTTAGAAAGCCGCGTTGGTGGACCGAGCGTGTTTCCTCCTCAACCAGAGATCGTCGCAAAAGAAGGATTTTCCAACGTCTGGCAAACAAGTGAAGGCGCGGATCGGTATCGAAGAGGTCTCTACACGTGGCTTCAGCGGTTATCTCCTTTCGCACAGAACGTGACGTTTGATGCTCCACCAGCGAATGCCAGTTGCACGCGCCGTGATCGCTCAAACTCTCCTCTGCAGGCACTGACGTTGCTGAACGATCCTGTCTTTTTTGAAGCCGCCCAGGCGATGGCTAGAGTTGCCCTGACCCAGCCAGGTCTTACCGACAGCGAACGCATCCAATGGGTCTTCCGCCGCGCGGTTTCTCGCGACACAACGGATTCAGAAGCCGAAGTGCTAAATGATTATCTCAGTGAGCAACGGCGTCTGTTGAGTGAAAATCCAGCAGCAGCCGAACGACTGGCTCCCATTGCGATTGAGAATATGGAGAGAGCCGAGGTCGCCGCATGGACTGGTCTCTGCAGCGCCGTCTTGAATCTGCACGAATTCATCGTCCGAGAATAATTGCGGGCACCGTTACCGAGGCCACTGGCAATCAGCCCCAGGAATCGGACGGGAATCCCGCTCTGGCCGATTCCGCCGGTGTTTATTCAGTGTTTCTTGATTTTCGAGTAATCCGCAACTTTTGCTTCAGACGTCGAATGAACACGTATTGACGCGTTTTGCGAATCGTCATACTGTCCCCCTCGTTGCGACTGAGTGGTCAACAACTGACCGGCAAAGAAGTGACAAGTACAACCAATCGCCCCCGGAAGCAGCTAGAGTCCTCCGCCCCCCCCTG
>CAIJTV010000683.1:0-5899 GCA_903823635.1 uncultured Planctomycetaceae bacterium | reverse complement strand
GCGCCAATTGCCATAATTTGCTCGATCCCATCGGGTTCGGCCTGGAGAACTTTGATGCCATCGGGCGCTGGCGTGATCAGGACGACACCGGAGGCGCGATTGACGCATCCGGTGAACTTCCGGACGGTAAGCACTTTGCGTCTCCCGCAGAATTGAAACAGATCATCGCCGGCCGAACCGATGCACTGGCCCGCAACCTCGCTGAAAAACTTTTGGCTTATGCATTGTGCCGTCAGCTTGAAGGCTATGATGAAATTGTCGTGGATGGTCTGATGCAGAAGATTGCCAGCGACGAATACCGAATGCAGACTCTGGTCACAGAAATCATCACCAGCTACCCGTTCACTTATCGACGGATTCAGGAACAAGGGGAACTCGTCAAATGAAAAAGAAGATTGTGATCGATCGTCGCTTCTGCCTGAAGGGGCTCGGAGCTGCACTGGCCCTGCCTCTTTTTGACGCCATGGGTTGGGCCGAATCTGACAAACCGGCAACATCCAAACCGCCGGTTCGCCTGGGGTTCATGTACATGCCCCACGGAGTGATTATGGACCAATTCTGGCCCAAAGATGCAGACAGCTTCCTGTCATCACCGCCCCCGGCGCTGGAGTCGCTGCGTCCCGTGCTCGACCAGTGTCTTCTGATGAAGGGAATTTCGGGAGTCTCCATCGCGCCTTTTAACGGCGCTCCTCACGCGCTCGAATTGTCGACCTGGCTCACCGCGACGTTGCCGGATGCGGACGCGCGGAGTCAGATCAATATCGCGATCTCTGCAGACCAGATTGCGGCAAATTATGTGGGCGCATACACGTCGCTGCCGTCTCTGGAACTGGCGACGATGCCTCAGACACACAAAGAGAATCAGGAGGGGCTGAACGAAGGATACTATTCGCACTGCAGCTTTCGCTCGCCCACCCAGGCAGTCCCCGCCGAGATCAATCCGCGCAGCGTTCTGAAGCGACTCTTCAGTCAACAGGGGGAAGTCAGCGATGGCCGCAAACCTGCTCAGACGGATGCTCTGGACCGAAACATGCTGGATCTGGTGATCGGCGGCGCGAGAGACCTGCGACGGACGTTGCCCCGAAACGACCAGCACAAACTGGATGAGTATCTGGACAGCGTTCGCTCTGTGGAACGTCGCATTGCGGCCATCGAGTTCCGTCAGAAAGAAGCCGCTTTGGAGAAGGCTGGCGTCAGTGCGAGTCGGCGAAACGATTCCGATTCTCCACCCATTGAGATCATGATTCCTGAAGGCGACAAACGCAGCGAGTACATGCAGGTGATGTGCGACCTCAACGTGCTTGCGTTTCAGACGGACATCACCCGCGTCAGCACATACATTGGCTCTACGCCAAACGGTGTTTCGTATCCGGAACTTGGGTTTAATGATGAGCATCACTCCCAAACCCATCACAACGATGAAACAGGAATGGTTGGAAAAGTCGCCAGTATCACTGCGTTCAATATCTCGCAGTTCGCATACATGGTGAAGAAGATGCACAGTTTGAAGGAAGGTGACGGCACACTGCTCGACAACTGCATCATGATGTGGGGCTCCGGTCTGGAAGACGGGAACAAGCATAGCCGAGAGAACCTGCCGTTCATTCTTGCAGGTCGAGGAGGCGGGTCGCTCAACACGGGGCGTTTTCTGCCAGACACCAAGGGGAATCAAGGCGATTTGCTCACCACGCTGGTTACTTGTGCTGGTATTCCGTTAGACCGTCCGATTGGAATTGCCACCGGGCAGTTGACGGAAATGAAGTCCAATATCTGAACCCGGCAAAGAGCAAATCGCAAAAGAATCGCCCCGTACGACAGTCGCCGCGCTCGCAGTCAGGCGTTTGCGTTAGTGCTCTGTTTTAATCACTCATTTCTTCCGCTTGAGTCCACGTATCTGATTCGCCTCGAAAGATTTCAGCGAACGATGCCGTTAAAGAACAACGCGGTATCGTATGTGGCCGCTGCTATGGTTGCGTTTGCAGCCTTTTCACACTACCACTTGCAGGGTTTCTGGCAACTTTCCAGGTTGGCGAGTTGAGTTGCAAAGTTTATGGCTGGAGATTCTGTGGAGCCGGCGGAAAGACAATCAGAGACTCCAAAGCCGCTCGGGCAGATTTCGACGGTATGGTCTGTCGTATTGAGAGCGAAGGATGGAGCACAGATTCCGACGGACGAAGTCGCCCGTTTTTTCTCTCGCTACCATGGTGCTGTCTATCGTTATTTCCTGACGGCGACCCGCCTCACGGAAGTCGCCGAAGATTTGACGCAGGACTTCGCCGTACGATTTCTTCGCGGTGATTTCAGCAACGTCCATCCTGATCGCGGGCGGTTTCGCGATTTCCTGCGAGTCTCGCTGGCAAATCAACTGCGAGACCATCAACGTCGTCAGCGGGTTCGTGCGGTCAACGAGCCGTTGCAGGAAGAACCGGTGGATCATAACACTCAGGACATTGCATCATTCAATGACAACTGGCGTGAGGAGATCCTGGCTCAGGCATGGACAGCGCTCGAGCATCATCAGGAAACGACTGGCCAAATGTTTTTCCTGGTCCTCAAGTTGAAAGCCGTCGAATCTGATCGTTCAAGTGCCAACCTTGCACGCATTTATTCAGAACAAATTCAGGTCGAAACCAGCGATGATGCGTTTCGGAAAATCCTGCAGCGTTCACGACGAAGATTCGGAGAACTCCTGCTGCACATAATCGCCGATACTCTTGCCGTGCCGACTCGAGAGGAACTGCAGCGTGAACTGGCCGAACTGAAACTGTTGCCGTACTGCGATACCTTGTTGAACGAACAGGCATCGTAAAAGATTTACTTCGATCCATGTGGGCCGTTCTGCTCGATGTTCTGATCCTCTGCAAACAGGACCTGGATATCGGCGAGGGCTTCATCCCTCGCTGGAGGATTTGCGGTGAAGTTCTGTTCGGCCCACGTCCGGAATGATTCGCTCATGGATGGTTCGTTCTGGTGCCGAGCAATCATGGACAAGACGATAAGACCGAGCGTCAGGTCTTCGGGACTGGACGATTTCAAATTCTGTCGCAACAGTGCTTCCGCCTCATCAAAGAGCTGATTGCGAAAACACGCCAGGCTGAGAGTATTGCGGTACGCGGGGTAGTTCGGAACGGTCTGGTTGCAGCGGCGGGCCAGTTCCAGTGCCTCGACATTGCTCCGGAGTTCCTGCGGAGCGGCAAGAAGTCGCCACGCCAGCAGGTTCTGCGCATGTGGACTGTCCGGATTGGCCTGATAGAGACTCCGTGCCTGGTTGATACCATCTGTGGGGAGAACGACCGCTGGTGTCGCAGGATTGAGTGAAACGATATAAGGCGTTGCCACAGAACTTGGTGATTCTCGTGGATCGTCTGATCCTGTCGCGGCGGAACCCGAGCGACTCCAGTCAAGTCCCTGTCTGGCCAGCGTTCGTCGCATTTTGCCAATCTCCCAGACCCGCGCTGCCGCTGGCGATCCACTGAGTTCGACATAGTATTCACCATCCGGTGAGAACATTGCCGCGTGACTTGAGTGTTCCTGCAGTTCATCGATGCGTGCGACCACGCGTGGATTGGACAACTCGATGAGTCCAAGACGGCTTGGCAAAAGTCGAACTGCCAACAGGGATTCGGTGGGATGAAACGCCGGGGCCGCAACGACGACCGGAGCGTCCAGCGGCCATTTGTCGCCGGCCGTCCATGTTTGCGGATCCCAGAATTGAAGGGACTGCAGCGACGATGTCACGAAGAACCGGGAATCCACGGACGCAGATGGGACCGACCCTTCGCCGACATGCAGCAGAGCAATTCGTTCTCCGGTTTCGATGTCACACACTTCAGCGCGAGCGTCGTGCCATCCTCGTCGAATCAGGTAGTTCCCGGAACGATACACATCCATGCCGGGCAGCGATTCGCCTCCCGTTTGGAGCACCGCTCCGTCATGAAGACTCAGCACAGTCAATTGATCCGGAGCTTCCGCAGTGCGAACAACCGCAGTTTGTGCGCCGCTCGCGATCACTCCGCTTAATAATGCAGATATGGGTATCGTGCGAAGTGGGCCAATGGTCACTTTATCCGCAGCGTTCGGGTGACTCGTTTTGTCCCGCAGTTCTTCGTGAACTGGCAGCCGTACAATTTCGGTTCGACGCAGGATGATCAGCTCATCTCCGGACTGAGAGAATTCAACCGCAAAAGTTCCCTCCAGAGAAAAACGGTGCAAGAGCATCGACGTTCGAAGATCGAATAATTGACAACTGCCCAGCGAGCAAATCGCGGCGATGCGACCTCCAGGATGGATGCTGATTCCGGATGGCACCTCGCTGTTCCTGCGGGAATTCCATGGCAAATCGAAAACGTTGCCGGGTGACCATTCCGCCAGTCGAAATGAATTTGAATCCCGCTGCCAGCCGATCTGTCCACCGTCCGTGGAAAATGATGTAACGTCCAGCCGTTCATTGCTTCGAATCAGAACGCGGCCCGAGAAAACGTGACGCAACAACAACTCGCCACTCCATGCGGCTGTGATCAGATAGTTGCCGGATGGATGCCACGCTATCGACGCGAAGGTGCTGTTACGTCCTGCCAGAACTGACACAACGCGGAACGTTCCGGCTTCATAAATGGCGATGCTGTCAGGTTGAACCGGAACCGCTATCAGCTTGCCGTCGGGGCTCCAGGCAAATGTTATCGCCCGCCCCGCAGATTGGTCATGCTGCACGTGCCCATCATGGGCATCGATGACTGTCAGTCTGGGGGACGCCGGATTTCTCAGTAGTGCCAGCATTGTGCCATCAGGATTGAATCGTACTAAGTCCGGGGGAGACGGTGCGTCGAAAGCCGAGACCGTGGCTGCTGCTTCGCGATTCAATGCTGCGAACGTGATAGTCGATGAATAATGCCAAAAGGCAGCTCGATCGGTTGACTCATTGACGTCACACCCGCGAGCCAACTGAGGAAGATTGAACACCTGGCTACCGTCATCGCAGCGAAGGATCTGCCATTGTTCCTGCAGATCTGTGATGATGAGATACTTGTCACCGGAGCTGAACGAAATTCCTTTGATGTCGAGGCCCACGGGATCTGAGGTGATCGTTGCACCATTGCCGGATAACGAGCGAATCCGGATTCGCTGCGAACCGACCGGCGAAGATTCATCTACGACCTCAGCAACCAGATCACGGGAATGACTGACGGCTGCGACAGACGCGGAGCACGGAATTGTTTTTGTAAACCGCCAATCCGCGCGGGCCATGCAGGACAGCCATTCGCTGCGGAGTTCATCCCGTGCATCATCACTAAGCAATGCAGAGTTCATCTCCAGCAGGTTCATGTGATCACTGAGGCCGGCAAGTCCGGTTTGTCGGTATCGTGCCACAGACCGCAGATTCGCAAACGCGCTGGATTCGCGCTCCGCCGCTTCGGTGCGTTTCAGCAGATTGACTGTCTGCTCATGCCGTTCGCTCATTTCGTTGTAGAGGAATCGTCCGACCGTAAGTACAGTCAGCAGCACGGTCAACATTGTGATCGATGCGGTCAGTGCCATATTCCGTTGGCACCATCGCAGACCAAGCTCCCAGGCTCGCGGACGTCTCGCACGAATCGGGCTGTCAGACAGAAAGCGAAACAGGTCGTCCGCCATTTCGCCCGCTGTTGAGTACCTGTGGCGGGCATCCTTTTGCATGGCCTTCTCGCAGATAATCTGCAAGGGCACCGGAATCTGTACATCAATAGAAGACAGTCGAGGCGAATCGTCAAACAGCACCTGACGGAGAAGCTCCTTGCGGTCCTCAGCGTCGAATGCCGGTCGGCCGCACAGCAGTTCATACGCTGTCACTCCCAGCGAATACACGTCAGTACGATGATCGACGGGAACGCGACTTGCCATCGCCTGTTCGGGACTCATGTAT
>CAIJTV010000682.1:0-8262 GCA_903823635.1 uncultured Planctomycetaceae bacterium | reverse complement strand
AGACAATGGAAAATAGAGAGGGCAGGTCGTGTTCGGCCTCTGTCTTCCTGTGTTCTCTCATGGCACCGTCTCCCGCAGATTGCCGTCATGCGTTCAGAATGGCACGCCGGCGGCGAGGGAAATAGCAGCGATAAGAATGCGGAGACATTCAATCCGGAATCAGCAAGTCTGAATCACGGAGGAATCGCACGTCGCTCTTGCTGGCGTCGTCATTAGGCTTTTGACTCATTCGCGTATTTTCGTCGTTCAACCCGCCATCATCGATCAGGGGAATCATTTCTGTTGGCTGGATGGGCGAAATCTTTCCGGGCAACGGACTATCTGGACCGAGATGCACTCGGTAGCTGATTCCTGACAGCGACAATTGATCGCCCGGAAGCAAAGCTCCGCGAACGACTCGTTGTCCGTTGACGCGAGTTCCGTTGGTGCTTCCCAGATCTCGCAGGTACAGCAATCCATCCGTCTTGACGAGAATACAATGCTGCTTGGAGACGTTTGTATGATCAATGACCAGGTCGCACAGCTTTGAACTGCGACCCACAACCGTAATGGCGCGAGTCAGTGTGATTGGTGCTCCACCCTGTTTTGGGATCAGTTGTGCCAGCATAAAATTTAGTCCCCGTCCGGGATTCTCCACCACATTAAACTCAGTGTACACAGAGAGTCCAGTTGCAACCGGCTCCTGATTATGCGGTTGAATGTTCCTAAAACAAGGCTTTCCGCAGCTATGGGCACGTTTTTGCCCCGATGAGTGCCAGAGGACGCAATCTTTCGTTTCTTTGCGTGACTGGTAGCCTTTACCAAATCGGGGCAACCCTGTTGCCGGGTACAGGCTGGATTCACATGCGCGGGAATTGCGGTGTGCCGCCAAAATTCTTCCGCGCGGATTTTGAGATGGTGTAGATTCAATCAAAGGGTCGCGGATGTCGAAGCGACGCATAAGAATCGGTTGATTTGGAGTCCGAGATGTTTAAGAAGTTGATGCTGTGTGTAATGGCCGTTGCGTTTGTCCTGACTGCTGCAGAAGTCGGCCAGGCCGGAAACAAGTGCGATACTTGCTGCGATACTCCGAAGTGCAAGCTTCCTAAGCTTTCATTGCCAAAGCTGAAGATGCCGAAGTTGAAGCTTCCAAAGCTGAACTGCCTGAAGCCAAAATGTGATCCTTGCGAACCAAAGTGCTGCGAGCCAGCATGTGCCGCACCAGCCTGCGAAACCCCGGCTTGTGGTACACCAGCTTGTGGTACGCCTGCCTGCGGAGAATCGGGCGCTGCTTGTGCAGCAGCCAGCACGACACCTGCACCGGCTGAAGCGACTCCTGCACCAGCCGAAGCAGCACCAGCTGCTCCATCGCCATCTGCTGCTGATGCTCAAAAATAGTCCGATAATTTTGGTCTGAAACCACTAAGAAGCTCGATCGTTTTTCGCGATCGAGCTTTTTTCGTTACAATGCTGAGGCAAAGCTCTTGAGATTTCCGTCTTGCACAACTTTAGTCAGGATCAGACCGTGGCTGAAACGGGTTTTTCCTGTCCGCAGACTCGCGAACAGGTGATCAATATGTACTTTCTGGAACATCGTGCGAAACTGCTGGACGTCGCCGCATTTCTCGATCGTCTGGACCGTGCTCGTCCAACCGCCTCAAACGTGGACTTTCGCGAAGCCGCTCTGAACGAAGCCGTGCGAATTCTCGTCGATGGTCAGCCTCAGCGAGCCAGACGGATTCTTGATCTGCTGAGTGATTCAACAACCGAGATACCTCAGTCGGCACACGGGATGAAGGGTGCATCGGGAGCAGTTCGAGGAAACTCCGGAGGTGCATCGTGAAGTATATCGATCCACATGTTCACATGGTGTCCCGCACAACCGATGACTATCAGCGCATGGCGCTGGCCGGATGCATCGCGATCACGGAACCCGCGTTCTGGGCTGGTTTTGATCGTTCATCGGCACAGGGGTTTTTCGACTACTACCGACAACTGACCGAATACGAACCTCGCCGCGCCGCGCTGTTTGGCATTCAGCATTTTACGTGGCTGTGCATCAATCCCAAAGAAGCCGATGATCCCGGGTTTGCGCGGGAAGTAATCTCTTTGATACCGGACTTCCTGAAGTGCGATAACGTGCTGGGAATTGGTGAGATCGGTCTGAATAAGAACACTAAGAATGAAAAGATCATTCTGGAAGAGCAGATCGCCCTGGCTGAAAAGTACAATCAGTTGGTTCTTGTTCACACGCCTCATCTTGAGGACAAACGCAAAGGCACACGATTGATCATGGATGCGTTGAGCGCCAGCGAGATTGATCCGGGGCGAATTCTGATCGACCATGTGGAAGAGCATACTGTCGCGGAAGTGCTGGACCGGGGATTCTGGGCCGGGATGACATTGTACCCCGATACCAAGATGACGCCTCAGCGAGCCACAGACGTGATCGAGATGTATGGTTCGGAACGGATCTGGATGAACTCAGCGGGTGACTGGGGTTGCAGTGACCCGCTTGCCGTTCCGAAGGCCCGCATTGAAATGTCTCGACGTGGGCACCACATGAGTCTTATTGACAAAGTGACTCTTGATAACCCGCAGAGGTTTCTTAGCCAGTCAGAGAAGTTTGTGCTAAAGGCTGAGTGAGCTCCGTTGAGCGACAGAGACCGCATGGTTTGCTTTGAACCAGGTTTGCAGGGATGAGCCGCGCTGCGCGGCTGCCTCTATTGATGTAATCACCTGAAGTCCCCCGTCATGAACTGCGGAAGACGGGAGAATGATTGTGTCTCTTTTGTGACCATGGCGAAGCGGCCATGACCGTTCTTGAGGAAAAGGCTGGCTAATGAGACTCCTCTGCAGTATCAAACGGAATCGCGTTTCATTAGCGCACCGGAATGTTCAAGAATAATTTTTCATGGCCAAAGTGCCAGGGTTTCTTTTTCTCACAAGTTGCTTTCGGGCTGTTATCGAATGTCCACTCAGCAGTTCACAATCACCTCAGAAACTGCGGGTGCCGTTTTAGGCGCTTTAAGAAAGCATGTGGAGAATCTGCCCTGGTCTGCTGCTCGAAAGCACATGGAGGGCCGCAGAATTTCAGTCAATGGAATTCTGTGCGTGGATGAGGGGCGGCGAGTTGTTGCGGGGGATGTGATTGAACTTCGCCACCAGCCTTTGCCTCCACCACCACGGGACGATGACGTTCGAATTCTGCATCTGGATGAACATCTTGTGGTCGTGGACAAGCCCGCCGGAATGTTATCTCTGCGACATCCCGGCGACGTCAAGTGGCGACAGGAAAGAAAAGATCTTCAGCCGTCGCTGGAGGAATGTTTGCATCGCCTGATTCCGCGTCGGCGCATCGCGAGTTCTTTGCAGAACAATCATGAGTTATTGGCGGTCCACAGAATCGATCGAGAAACCAGTGGCATTCTGGTCTTCGCACGCACGGAGAAAGCTCAGCAGGGGCTGATCGACCAATTTGCCACGCATACTGCAGTGCGAAAATATCTGTGTGTGATCCCGGGAAAGCTGCCTGCTCAAACGATTGAGTCGTATCAGATTCGGGATCGTGGCGATGGTTTACGGGGCAGTTCAGATCGACCGGCCGACGGACAAAGAATGGTGACACACATTCGTTCTTTGCGTCAGTTGGGCGAGTATTCTGAACTGGAATGTCGTCTGGAAACTGGGCGAACAAATCAGATCAGAATCCATCTGGCCGAAAAGAGTCATCCAATTTGCGGTGACGTCAAGTATCGAGGTCCTTTGGGGCAGCCGCCCGTTGCGGATTTGAGTCAGGCTCCGCGATTAGCCTTGCATGCGACGCAACTGGGTTTTATTCATCCGGTGACTCAGGAAGTTCATGATTATCAGTTACCCTGGCCGAAAGATATTCAGGGGTTGATTCGTCGTCTTTCCACCTTGCGTCCGGAAGGTCCGGAGTCATCGAGAGTCAAAGGTCGGAAGGCCCCGCCATGATGATGACGTTATTCCGAGACTGCTCCTCGAAGTCGGTTGTAGAGCGAATCCCAGCCCGTAATCGTAACGCTGGACTGCCATGTGTCTCCGCGACGAAATGATTCGAGTTCAGAATTCATCGATTCCGGAGCAACCACTTCAATCGGCCGCTGAGTTCCTGCAATCTGTCCGATAACTGTCTTCCCATTGGAAAATTCGGGAGCCGCATCCGCTATGCCGAACGACGTACTGATGCGATCAACAACGACCGTGATGTCGTAGACTTCACCAGCCGCCGCTTCGATAATGAGATTGCGTTGTGCACTATTTCGGCTGGCTGACTCGAGCAGGGAAAGCAGTTCTTCGATCGACTCCGGCGGTGTGTTCTCTGAAGACACCGACCGGTGTTCGTCAGGTGGAAGTGCCGGAGGACTCATGCCCTGCACTGCTGCAGTTTTCCGAGCCTCAACGCCGAGCGGCGAGATTGCGGGAACCGGGTCAAACGGCACAGATCCCGAAAAGGCTGTCCGGGACGAGTCGGAAGTTGGGTTCGGCAGTCGAGCCTGCTCGCCAAGAAACTCAATCGGGACTACCTGCAGGGCTTCTGTGTGCGTCCAGTCCGGGAAGCCCGGAATGTCGATGCAGAAGTTGATAGTCCATTTCAGGGAGTTGTCTGATAACTCAAAGCTGTACGCATTTGCCGCCGGGAATGTGATGGTGATCTTTTCATCAACGAGTGCTTCCAGATCCAACAGGCCACCTTCGCGGAGAATGTGCTTTTCGGTCAGGACTTTATGCTTGTGAGTCGTCTTGTTGGTCCCGCTGCCGGATGTGGCAGATTCCTCGGCAATCAGTTCTGCATAAATGCTGTTGACGACAAAAGACTTTCGAGGAGTAAAGCGGATCCCGATAGTCCAATCTTCTGTTGGTGCGACCACGACATGGGGGACTGAAACTTCGACTTCACCAAGTCGGGACTTTAAGGCTTTCTTCTTGACCCAGATAAACCCCACCACGATCAGAATGATCGGCAACAGAAACAAGGCTGTCATCGCGACAGCGACGAGGAGAAGCGCCAAAACACTCCACAGGATGATCTTGCCGATGGGGCCGACGTTGGTCTCTGCGGTCTTGGCTGTCAGTGACACAACCTTATTGCGTTCGCCCGTGAACAACTCCGGGCGAATGCCGGGACGCAGCTCATATTCTTCTTCGGCGTATGGATTCTTCGCCCACGGAACATCGACATCCACGCGAACGTAGTGATCAATGTAAATCAGATGGCCTCGGTAGGTTATTGGGTGGGTTGGCGAAGTTATGGCAAAGGGAAACTCAAGCTGTTCGCCGGCCTGCAGGATTCGTGGTTCCACCAGGATGATTTCATCCGGCAACCCGGAATCCGAGTTTCCTCGTCCATGCGTCTTCCAGCGATGAGTCAGTTTAACGCCGTTGCTTTTGGTTTGCTCATCAACAAGCAATCGCACAGTACCTCGCACGGTTTCACCGCCGTAGTAAATCCTGTCGCTGCGGTCGAACGTGATACTGATCTGACACTTAGACATCCTGAACGCTCCCGAGATTCTGGAACACATCGTAGAGATGGTGTTGCATACTACGCAGATCATTGCCGTACATCGCAAACAGCTTTTCGGCGGTCGCACTTGTCACGACCGGTATAGAATCCGAGTTGCGTCGGACACTTTTGATGCGATCGTTGAGGATCTTTTCGATGCGTTCCGGAGTGGTATGTCGAGCGGCGTCCAGCGTCAAGACAGATCGCCCTGCCCACTTCAGGTGTTGTGTGAAATCGCGGTGTGTTCCGAGAACCAGTGTTCGTCGTGATCTGAAGAGCCGTAGTCGCTGCCACAGGGTGAGTCGCTGTGCTTCATCGATCAGAAGCGGTTCTCCGACAGCGGGGATTGCTATGGACTCGCCTTCGGGGATGTGGACGTAGGCCGCGTCAGGAAAATGCGTGGCTAATGAAAGCAGGTGAGTCGTTTTGCCATAACCTTTTTGCCCAATGATCTGCAGAGCTGGAGTATGACTTTGAGGCCGGAACCGCAGGTGTTCGAGGGCTGATCCCAATTCCACATTTGCAAGCTGAGTACGTTCTTCAGCATCAAATTCCCCGAATGGATTGCGACGCAGGTTCAGATGAATGAATGGAAGTGAAGCCAATGACTTCGATCCGGAGAAAATTGATGACTGGAGTTCTGAGTCACAGGTTAACTCACGAGGTTATACCGATTTACGATAGCGATGAATACGGTCGCGCGAATAGAGTCGACTGAGAGGGATCACTTGATGAAACCTCAGATTAATGAGAACCATCGCTGGTAAGCAATCCTGACGACTTGTTCATCTTTGGTGTCATTCCACATGAAATCTCAATCAGCTGCGACGCGCACCTCAGTTGTCGTTGAGCTGAAGAACTGTCAAGAATTCAACGGAGATCAGATTGGTTTAAGCCTCCGCAAGTTCTACGATGCGGCCAACAGAGGATGATGAACGAAGAGCCGACCGGTTTGACCGGGATGCTCGTCTGCACATAAGCCGATGTGACTGCGATCCGATCCGATTGCAGCCACATCGGCTTTTTTGTTGGTCCCTGAACGGCCAGCATGGGGCATGAAGATGATGAGAGAGAGTAACGCTGAAATGGTGAAGAATGAACTCATCCCCGATAGAGTGACCGGCCTGAAGGAGTCGGATGCCACACTTCAGCTTCAACGTTACGGTTACAATGAACTTCCCTCCACGCAGGGCCGAAGTCTTCTGGCAACGGCGTGGGAAGTCGCCCGCGAGCCGATGTTTCTTATGCTTCTTGCGTGCGGCGCGATCTATCTGGTGGTCGGCGACGTGCAGGAAGCTCTGATGCTTCTTGGTTTTGTCTTCGTCGTCCTTGGGATTACGCTCTATCAGGAACGAAAGACCGAACGCGCGCTGGAAGCTTTGAAAGATCTTTCCAGTCCTCGAGCTCTGGTGATTCGTGATGGCGAACGAAAGCGAATCGCTGGCCGAGATGTCGTGCCGGATGATCTGATCGTGCTGGCCGAAGGAGATCGCGTTCCCGCAGATTCGGTGATCGTCTCTTGCAGCGGGCTTTCGACGGACGAATCTCTGCTGACCGGCGAATCTGTGCCCGTCCAGAAAATCGCATGGGACGGAATTCGCGAGATGGCTCGGCCGGGCGGCGAGGATCTGCCGTTCGTCTATTCCGGGACATTGATTGTGCAGGGCCAGGGGATGGCTCAGGTACGTTCCACCGGCATGGATACCGAGATGGGAAAGATCGGAAAGGCGCTGCAGACGATCGAAACGACCGGTACAAAACTTCAGAACGAAGTGGGATTGCTGGTTCGACGCGTCGCAACACTGGGAGTCATCCTGTGCATCATTGTCGTCGTGCTATACGGAGTCACGCGGGGCAACTGGCTGCAGGGAATTCTGGCCGGCATCACATTGGCCATGGCGATGTTGCCCGAAGAGTTCCCAGTTGTCCTGACGATCTTCCTGGCGCTCGGCGCGTGGCGATTGTCAAAGATTAAGGTGCTCGCTCGACATGTTCCGGTCATCGAAACTCTGGGTTCTGCCACGGTGCTTTGTGTGGATAAGACCGGCACGTTGACTGTTAATCGGATGTCAATTCAAAGGCTGGCCGTGAATGGATCAGTCTTCGAAGTGAATCCATCGACCGCGGCCGAGCTGCCCGAGAATGTTCATGAAATTGTCGAGTTCGGAATTCTTGCCAGTCAGCGAGATCCGTTTGATCCGATGGAGAAGGCGTTTCACGATCTTGGAAATTCTCGGTTGGCAAAGACTGAACATCTGCATGTGGACTGGACTCTGGAGCGAGGCTATCCATTGTCGCCGGGTCTGCTGGCGATGTCGCATGTCTGGAAGTCTCCGACCGGGAAGGATTACGTTCTGGCTGCAAAAGGCGCCCCCGAGGCCATCGCCGACTTGTGTCATCTGGATCCTGATCTCACCCGGAAAATTGGCGAAGACGTTGCGGCAATGGCATTGGATGGGCTGCGAGTACTGGGAGTCGCACGAGGTCGGTTTTCTAATCCGACGCTGCCCGGAGAACAACACGATTTCACGTTTGAATTTTTGGGGCTCGTGGGCCTTGCGGATCCGATTCGTCCGACCGTACCTGCGGCTGTGGCAGAATGCTATACGGCCGGGATCCGCGTAGTGATGATTACCGGCGACCATCCCGCCACGGCCAAAAGCATCGCGATGCAGGCGGGGATTAAGCCCGTGAATGAAATCATGACGGGCCCTGAACTTGAACAACTGGAAGATGCTCAGTTGCAGCAGCGT
>CAIJTV010000681.1:0-4502 GCA_903823635.1 uncultured Planctomycetaceae bacterium | reverse complement strand
TAGGCCTGTTCCGGGAAATGGACTGCAGCGATTCGGGAGGGAGCCCTGACAGATTCACTGCAATCTGAAGGCCATTCGGCGGGTGGTAAACGACTGGCGCAATAAAAGCTTGAGATTTCTGATCGCCCCACTGTTCCCAAGGTGGTTAATTCCTGGAAGCAAGCACGTTCACCCGGTCCAACTCAGAACTCTCGATGCTTCAACGCTCATACAGGATTATCGTCCACGAGAGGATCCGATGGCAAGCGATTTGTCAGACATCAGGAAAAGAGCTGGCTCAAAGGAATCAGCTGGCTCATAGGGGCAGGCATCTTTGTTTGGCACGTCCTCTGCGTTCTTTGAATTCCCTGCATGCTGATAGACCCTGACGCAGGAAACTCCGGTACGCAGAGACTCAATTCGAGGGATTCCGTCTCGATCAGCCAAATCGCCCCATCAGAACAACGGGAGCGGATCGCCTTCGGCCAGCAGGCTTTGAGGGCGGCCGATGCGGTCCGTCCACATCAGATCCTCAGGCGTGATTCCCATTGCATGATAGACGGTTGCTGCCAGATCCTCGGGGCTGCACGGACGGTCGGCGGGATAAGCAGCCACCGCGTCTGACGAGCCGTAGATCTGACCTCCCGCGATCCCTCCTCCCGCCAGCAGCGCGGGCAGGCTGTGAATCCAATGATCCCGGCCAGGCGGTCCTTTCCCGCCGGTGCGCGGGTCGCCGATCTTCGGTGTGCGCCCCATCTCGCCCACCACGAGAACAATCGTCTCATCAAGCAAGCCTCGATCGGAGAGATCCTCCAGCAGCGACGCAAAGCAGGCATCAAACGCCGGGAGCAGCACGTTCTTGAGCTGGCCGAAGTTGTCCGAGTGCGTATCCCAGCTGAGCCCGGCCCCCACTCTCCGACCGATCCAGTGGACGCCGACAAAGGGTACGCCTGCCTCAACGAGTCGCCGGGCGAGGAGCACGCTCTGCCCGTTGATATCGTTTCCGTAGCGAGCCCGGACGTGTTCTGGTTCCTGAGTGATATCGAACGCCTGCTGAGATTTCTCCGAGGTCAGGAGACTGAACGCTTTGCGCTGGTACTGCTCGAAGGATTCCAACGGTTTCTTCGCGAACTGCGGCTGTGATGTCCGCAAATCGATCTGCTGCAGCAAGGACTGTCGGCTGCCAAGCCGACCGAGGTTGATCTCCACCGGGCGTTGCAACATCGGCACGACAAGATCGCGAGGCCTGTCGAGGTCACCGCGAACGAGAAACGGCTCGTGCTCAGGCCCGAGGCGGCCACTGAACTGGCCCGGGTTGATGTAGTTGGTGACCTCGCCTGACAGCGCTGGCAACTGGACTACGCCCGGCAATTCCTGATCCCGACTCCGAGCCCAGGAAACGGTTGATCCGATGAAGGGCCAGTCGTCGGTGTGGGGCTTGCGGTTTATCCCTTCGACGAAGAAAGAGCGGTCAGGCTTCTGGCCGGTCAGGATATAGAACGTGTCAGCATGGTGATCGCCGATGCCTCTTCCCGTCATGGACAGCGACCGCACTACGGCCACATGGTGGGCCATCCGGGCACTGCGGGGCAAATGCTCGCACCATTCGACGCCGGGGGCCGAGGTCGCGATGGGCTGGAACTCGCCGCGGTACTCGACCGGAGACAGGGGTTTCATGTCCCACGTATCCAACTGACTGGGACCGCCGAAGAGAAAAATCATGATGCACGACTTCGCGCGGGCTGGTCGGTCAAAGGCTGCACCTCGACCGTCCTTTCGCATCAGCGCCGAGAGTCCCAGCCCGAGCGATCCGAAGCCGATCCGCCGCAGCAACTGGCGTCGAGTCCGTTGTTCCACTGACGAACACTCAGCCGGTCGATACCTCATTGTGGAACCGCTTGTATGTGACTTCATCGTAAGGCTCCCACAATCAACTCTTTGCCCGATGGCAGATCAATTCCCGGCAGGCATTCGATTCAGGGTGACTTCTTTTTATACCAGCAGCTGCGTCCATTGGGTCAGGAAAAGGATGCGGGGCGAAAACTTGCAGTTGCTCCTGAAGGACCTCGCGGCGAAACTGATCGAGGCTGGTCAATAAGGCGCCAGTAACATGAACAAAAGAATAATCAGAGTGATTAACGCATCGGAACGACACAAGAAATAGTGCTTCAGAATGTCTAGCAGGATCACAAACTCTGATTCCAGTGTCAATCCCTGGTCTTAGTATCCGTGGACTGTGGCAGCCTGCAGCCGCTTTAATCTCAGCAGCCTACTGCTGAGAATGCACAGTTCGAGACGTCTCCACAGCAGGCTGTGGAACGGAAAGCTGCAGCAGGGCTGCAGCTGTCCACAACCAGTCCAAAATCGGATTGAATGAACAACATGCCCGAAAGATTTAACTTCGATGGCGTCTTCATCTCCTGATTCTCTGACGAACTCTGTCGTCGGATGAATCTCGGCTGATTTCAGACTAGACTGTTACATCGGTCGTTGAGTTTGTAGAAATGCTGGAAGTGTTTTCTTCGCTCGGAATCGCAACATGAAATCATGCTTGATCGCTGTGTGGCTGGTATTGTTTGCCAACTTGAACACAGGCTTTCCAGCAGACCCCATCGCTGGTCGGCCAACGAAGAGCATCGAAGGTTCGGCGGTTCTCGTCAGCGATGAGTATCGCGACTGGCAGCATTCTGGTTCGATCTGGTTGCTCACGACACCGGACGGTGCGGACCTGCCGGCCAATGCGAAGGTCGAGCAGTTCCCCGTGCTCGTGCGGCTGCATCGCGACTTCTTTGACTTCGCTCAAGCCAAGCCGAATGGGAACGATCTGCGGTTCTCGTCGAGCACCGGCGAGCAGCTTGCATTTCAGATTGAAGAGTGGGATGCCGCGAAGGGTGTCGGGTGTGTGTGGGTGCGCATGCCGGTCATCACGGGGAACTCGCGGCAGGAGATCCAGCTGCATTGGGGCAATACCAGCGCGGCCAGTGAGTCCGATGGCAAGGCGGTGTTCAACGAGTCGAACGGGTATCTCAGCGTCTGGCACATGAATGATCCTGTCCGCGACGACACGGGCACACTGACCAGCACAGACACAGGCACGACGGCGACTCAAGGCATGATCGGCGCGGCGCGGCATTTCGCGGACGGCAAGGGAGTCTTCGGCGGCGACATGATTCCGAACTACCCGACCGGCGCGAGCTCTCACAGCACCGAGGTTTGGTTCCGTGCCGAACGACCGAACTCGACGCTGATTGCCTGGGGCAACGAGCAGGGGCAGGGCAAGGTCGTCATGCAATATCGCAGTCCGCCGCACATTCAGATGGATTGCTACTTCTCGGGTGGCAACGTCAATGGGGCCAGCCGCGTTGCGGTGGGCGATTGGACGCACGTCGTCCACACCTATCGCGAAGGGGAAGCAAAGCTCTACGTTAATGGCGTGCTCGACGGCACCAACATCCGGGAAGGCGGGCCGCTCAATATCAGAACGCCAGCGAGACTGTACCTTGGTGGCTGGTACAACAACTACGACTTCGTTGGCGATCTCGATGAAGTGCGTGTTTCGAAGGTCGTGCGTTCGCCGGAATGGGTTAAGCTGCAGTTCGAGAATCAGAAGCCGAACCAGTCGTTGGTCGGTGCCCTCGTCCAGCCGGGGAATGAATTCTCGGTCTCGCAGCCACAGCTTGCGGTGAGAGAAAATCAGAGCGCGACGATTACCGCGAAGGCGGGCGGCGCCCAGAAGGTGCTGTGGATTTTGAGGCACGACGGGCGCGAGTCGATCGTGGCGACGGATCGGTTCGCCTACACGTTCAACGCGGGACGAGTGTCGTCTTTTGCTCCGCAAAAGAACGCGTCCTTTCGCGGAGCGAAAGGCGACAATGGTCTATCCGCGACGTTGACCGTCAAAGCCATTTACGCAGACGAAGTGAAGACCAAAGACATCGCGATCACGGTCAGCGACGACATTCCCGAGCCTGTCTTCACACTCGCTGCTCCTGCGACATGGGACGGACGAGAGACCATCGAAGTCGTGCCGCAGATCTCGAATCTCGCCGCAATGCAGGCCAAAGGTGCGGGGGACGTACACGTCACTTGGACCGTCGATGATGTCGCGGTCATCAAGCGAATCGAAGCCGGCAAACTGATCATGAAACGTGCTCAAGGCAACGGCGCGCTGCGAGTGACAGCCGCGATCGACAACGGCGGCGCAAAGATTGTCCAGTCGATCACGATCGCCGTGCAGGAGCCGCCGCGATCAAAAGACCTCTGGGTTCCGAGACCGGTCGCCGAGAACGAACAGCCGGAAGACAACCAATTCATCGCTCGCGACGGCCAGAATCGAGGCGGCCTCCAATTCGGATCGGTGGTCTATGCTGGAACGCTCGCTGATGCCGCCGATTCGGTCTTTGTGCGAGTCTTTGCCGACGACAAGCCCTTTGCAACCGAGACCGCCAAGCTCGCTGCCGACAAGAAATACGCTCTGTCCGTGAAGCTGAACTTGGGGCTCATCAAGTACCGCACCGAGTTCG